>CAZCTU010000058.1:0-8357 GCA_964501495.1 uncultured Ramlibacter sp. | reverse complement strand
GCGCGAGGCCATCGCCCGGGCGATCACCGAAGAAGGCTACGCGGTGCAATGAACATCGGCGAGGCGGCCCGCCAGTCGGGCGTTTCGGCCAAGATGGTGCGGCACTACGAGTCGCTGGGGCTGCTGCCGGGCGTCGCCCGCAGCGACAGCGGCTACCGCCAGTACGGCGAGGCCGAGGTCCACACGCTGCGCTTCATCAAGCGCTCGCGTGACCTGGGCTTTTCCATGGCCGAGATCGGTGAACTGGTCGGCCTGTGGCGCAACCGCCGCCGCTCCTCGGCCAACGTGCGCAAGATCGCCGAGCGGCACGCGCAGGACCTGGCGCGCCGCATCGACGCGATGCAGGCCATGCAGCGCACGCTCTCGCACCTGATGGCCGGCTGCCACGGCGACGCCCGGCCGGACTGCCCCATCCTCGACGACCTGGCCGGCGTACCAGGAGCGCCGGCAGGCGCGACCTGCCACACCGGGCCTGTCTGTTGATACCCCCGGCTGGCGCAGGCCAGCGCCGGCAGTGATCCAATTGGCCACCATGACCACCATCGCCACTGAATCCGTCACCCGGCCCCGGCGCGTCGAGCGTCTGGTGACCGGCCAGGCCACCCGCGACGGCGCGGGCGTCAAGCTCACACGCGTCCTCACCCAGGACCTGCAACTGCGCCTGGACCCCTTCCTCATGCTGGACAACTTCGCCAGCGACGATCCGAATGACTACGGCGCCGGCTTCCCCGACCATCCCCATCGCGGCTTCGAGACCGTCACCTACATGATTGCCGGCCGCATGCGCCACCGCGACAGCGCGGGCCATGAGGGCCTGCTGCAAAACGGCGGCGTGCAGTGGATGACCGCGGGCCGTGGCCTGGTGCACAGCGAGATGCCCGAGCAGGAAGGCGGGGTGATGGAGGGCTTCCAGCTCTGGCTCAACCTGCCGGGCAAGGACAAGATGTGCGCGCCGGGGTACCGCGACATCCAGGACACCGAGGTGCCCCGCCTGGCCACGCCCGCGGGCGTGCAGGTGCGGGTCATCGCCGGCCGCAGCCATGGGGTGGACGGCGCGGTGCAGCGCCCGCACACCGAGCCGCTGTACCTGGACCTCGAGCTGCCGGCGGACGGCGCCGCCTTCGAGCAGGCGCTGCCCGAGGCGCACAACGCCTTCCTCTTCGTCTACCGCGGCCAGATCGAGGTACTGGGCGATTCGCCGACGGTGGTCGATCGCAACCGCATGGCCATCCTGGCCAATGAAGGCGACGGCCTGCGCGTGCGCGCCGCGGGAGGCGCGCCGGCCCGCGCCCTGCTCATCGCGGGCAAGCCCCTGCGGGAGCCGATCGCCCAGTACGGGCCCTTCGTGATGAACACCCGCGAGCAGTTGATCGAGGCGGTGGAGGACTTCCGCCACGGCCGCCTGGGCTGAGAAACGGTGAACGAATCCGGCAGGGACATCTTTACCTGGGCGCAACACGGCCCGCATGCGGGCTTCACCGTCGGGGCCGACACTGGCTTCACGTTGCAGCACACGCAATGCCCACAGAAAGGAACCCCCGAATGAACGCCTCGATGTCCCTCCGCAGCCGCCGCCACATCGCCGCCGCGGCCCTGGCCCTGCTGGCCGGCTCCGCCTTCGCCCAGGCCTCCGCCCCCGCCTCTGCGCCCCGCGGTCCCGGTGCCGGCCCGGCCGCCGGTGTCCATCACATGGGCCCCGGCGCCAGCCATGGCGAGATGCACAAGGGCATGCAGGAGAAAAAAGGCCGCTTCGGCCACTCGCATGACCCGGCTGCGATGCAGAAGCGCTTCGATGCGCACATGGCCGAACTGAAGAAGTCGCTCCAGCTCACCCCCGCCCAGGAAGGCGCCTGGACCGAGTTCAGCAATGCGATGCGCCCGGCCGCCACGCCGCCGCAGCGCCCGGACCATGCAGCGATGGAAAAGATGACCACGCCCCAGCGTCTCGACCAGATGCAGACGATGCGCAAGCAGCACCTGGCGCAGATGGACAAGCGCGAGGCCACCACCCGCGCCTTCTACACCCGTCTCACGCCGGAACAGCAGAAGCGCTTCGACGAGCAGACCGGCAAGATGATGCGCGGCCACGGCGAGCGTGGCGGCATGGGCAGCCACCACGAGCACGGCCACCACGGCGGCCGCCACGGCTGATCACCCTCCGGGCGCCACAAGCGGCGTCCGCCCACCACGCCCCCACCGACGCGCCAGCGCCACCCTCAGTGGCCTGGCGCGTCGTCCTACACCCCCTGATTCAGCGCGACTGTAGAACGCTGCAGAACCTTGCGGTTCGAGCAGCCGACCATGAGCGCCCTCCCGCCCGCAGGCCCGGTGCTGACCGTGATGACGGTCAACATCCACAAGGGCTTCACCTTCTTCAACCGCCGCTTCATCCTGCCTGAGCTGCGGGATGCGGTGCGCCGGGTGGGTGCCGACGTGGTCTTCCTGCAGGAGGTGCAGGGCACCCACGAGGAGCACGGCCGCCGTTTCAGCGGCTGGCCCGAGGCGCCGCACTACGAGTTCCTGGCCGACGACATCTGGCCGCAGTACGCCTACGGCCGCAACGTGGTCTACCCGCAGGGGCACCACGGCAACGCGGTGATGTCCAAATATCCGATCGTCCACGACCAGAACCACGACGTCTCGATCGCCGGGCCCGAGAAGCGCGGCATGCTGCACTGCGCGCTGCGCCTGCCGGGCCAGCCGCTGGAGGTGCATGTGATCTGCGTGCACCTGGGCCTGCTGGAGAGCCACCGCCGCCAGCAGATGGAGCGCCTGTGCGAGATGGTGCGCGGCGAGGTGCCGCCCAACGCGCCGCTGGTGGTGGCCGGCGACTTCAACGACTGGCGGCGCCGCGCCGACCGCCTGCTATGGGAGGGCGCGCAACTGCGCGAGGTCTTCGTCACCGCCTACGGCGCGCCGGCCAAGACTTTTCCCGCCCGCCTGCCCCTGCTCGCCCTGGACCGCATCTACGTGCGCAACGCCACCGCGCACCTGCCGGTGGTGCTGCCACGCAGGCCCTGGTCGCACCTGTCCGACCACGCGCCGCTGGCGGCGGAGATCCACCTGTGAACAGCGCCAGGCACCAGGCTGCCCCGCCGGGGGACGAGCCCTGGACCGAGGGCAACGCGGTCACGCTGCTCGAGAACGGCGACGCCTACTTTCCGCGCCTGTTCGACGCCATCGCCAGCGCGCGCCAGGAGGTGCTGCTGGAGACCTTCATCCTGTTCGAGGACCGGGTGGGCCTGCAGCTGCGCGCGCTGCTGGTCGCCGCGGCCCAGCGCGGGGTGCAGGTCGACCTCACGGTGGACGGCTGGGGCACGCCGGGCCTGTCCGAGGCCTTCGTCGATAGCCTCGCCGACAGCGGTGCCCGCCTGCACGTGTTCGACCCCGGCCCGCGCCCCTTCGGCTGGCGGCCGCGGGCGCTGCGGCGGCTGCACCGCAAGATCGTGGTAGTCGACGGCCGCATCGCCTTCGTGGGCGGCATCAACTACTCGGACGACCACCTCGGCGACCACGGCCCCGGTGCCAAGCAGGATTACGCGGTCGAAGTGCTCGGGCCCCTGGTGAGCCGGCTGCGCCGCTTCCTGATCGCGCAGCTGCCGCCGGCGCCCCGGCCCGCGCAGCCCAGCCCACCCGAGCCACCCGACCCGCCGGTCGCCGGCGCGATGCGCGCGCGGCTGGCGGTGCGTGACAACCACGAGCACCCGGACGACATCGAGCGCCACTACCGTACGGCCCTGCGCGGCGCGCGCGAGCGGGTCCTGATCGCCAACGCCTATTTCTTCCCTGGCTACCGGCTGGTGCGCGAGCTGCGCCTGGCCGCGCGCCGGGGCGTGGACGTGCGTCTCATCCTGCAAGGCCAGCCGGACATGCCCATCGCCCGCACCGCCGCCAGCACGCTCTACCTCCACCTGCTGCGCGCCGGCGTGCGCATCTTCGAGTACCGGCTGCGGCCTCTGCACGGCAAGGTGGCCCTGGTCGACGGGCGCTGGGCCACGGTGGGCTCGAGCAACCTCGACCCCCTGAGCCTCGCCCTCAACCTCGAAGCCAACGTGGAGGTCGACGACGCCGGCTTCAACGCCGGCCTGCATGCCCACCTCACGAACCTGATGGCGCGCGACTGCCGCGAGGTGCAGGCGCAGGCCCTGCCGCGGGTGCGGGGGCTCGCGCTGCTGCGCACCTACCTGGCTTTCCACCTGATGCGCAAATTCCCGGCCTGGGCCCGAAGCCTGCCCCGCCCGGCGCAGCCGCTGCAGGCCGCCCCGCTGGCCCCTCGGGATGTGGCATGAGCACAGGCGCCGCGCCGTCCCCGCGCCGCCGGACCTGGCGCTGGCTCGGACGGGGCCTGAGCCTGCTGCTGCTGATCGCCCTGGCGGGAGTCCTCACCCGCCAGGCGCAGCGGGTCGACTGGTCCGCGGTGGGCCAGGCGCTGGCCGGCATGCCGCCCGCGCTCCTGCTGGCCGCAGCCGCCCTGGCGGTGTGCAGCCACACGCTCTACGGCTGCTTCGACCTGCTGGGCCGCCGCTACACCGGCCACCACCTGCCCACGACCAAGGTGCTGGCAGTCGGCACCACCAGCTACGCCTTCAACCTCAGCCTCGGTTCGGTCCTCGGCGGCATGGCCTGCCGTGCCCGGCTGTACGCAGGCCTCGGACTGCAGGGGGGTCGGATCCTGCGGATCGTGACCTTTGCGATGGCGAGCAACTGGCTGGGCTACCTGCTGCTGGCCGGCACGGTGTTCGCCCTGGCGCCGCCCGAGCTGCCGCCCGCCTGGGGGGTGGAGGAGCTGGCCCACGGCGGCATGCGCTGGCTGGGTCTGGGCCTGCTCGCCCTGGGGGTGCTGTACCTGGGCCTGTGCGCGCGCCACGGCGGACACGAGCTCAGCATCCGGCACCAGCCCTGGCCGGTGCCGCACCTGGGCATGGCCCTGGCGCAGGTCGGCGTCTCGGTCGCGCACTGGGCCGCCATGGGCGGACTGCTGACGCTGCTGATGCAGGGCCGGGTGCCCTATGTGCAGGTGCTGGCGGTGCTGCTGGTGGCCGCGGTGGCCGGCGTGCTGACCCATGTGCCGGCGGGCCTGGGCGTGCTGGAGGCGGTGTTCGTCGCGCTGCTCTCGCACCGGCTGCCCGCGCCGGCGGTGCTGGCTGCCCTGGTCGGCTACCGGGCGCTCTTTTACCTGCTGCCCCTGGGCGTGGCGGCGGCCGTCTTCCTGCGCATGGAGGCGCGCGGAAGGCGCTGAAGGCGCACGGGTCCTCGGCCCAGGGTGCCGGCGTAGGACGGCACGCCCTGCGCGGCCGTGGCGCGATGACGTCCAGGTCACCGCCGGATGTAACGGTCGGCATCATTCGCCGCGATCCTGTCACCTGCCCGGCCAGAAGTTACGGTCGACCGACGGGTTGGCGCGCGCACTGGGGCTAGATTGGCTCCCTTTGGACCTTCGCACATGGTTCCAGCGCTCCCCCCCACCGGCGCCCAGCCCCCGCAACGCCGCCACTGGGCGCAGCGCTATGGCATGGCGGTCGCCCTCAGCGTCGGCTTCATCGGCCTGCAGATCGTCCTGCGCAACACGGTGCACGGCCAGCCACCCGTCATCGCGCTGCTGGCGGCCCCGCTGTTCGCCTCCTGGTTCGGCGGCTGGGGGCCGGGTGCCCTGGCCACCGTGTTCTGCGCCTTCGTCGGCGAGCTGCTCCTGGGCGGGCCGGGCGACACCCTGCTGATTCCCTCGGACAGCAACGAGTGGGTGCGGCTCCTCCTGTTCATCGGCTACGGCCTGCTTTTCAGCGGCTTCAACGAAGGCCGCCTCCGCAGCCTGCGGATCGCCGCCGCGCGCCAGGAAAACCTGCTGCGGGCGCAGCAGGAGCTGGCCTTGCGTGAGCAGCGCATGCGCGAGACGCTGGAGGCCTCGCCCGCGGGCATGATCGTCGTCAACCGCGACGGCCGTATCGAACTCGTCAACCACCAGGCCGAGCGCATGTTCGGCCTGCCACGGGAGCAGCTGGTGGGCCAGTGCATCGACCAGCTGGTGCCCGAGCGGGTGCGCGGCGAGCACGCCGCCAACCGCGCCGAATTCCATGCCCACCCGACGGCGCGCGCGATGGGCGCCGGACGCGAGCTGTGGGCACGGCGCGGCGACGGCTCAGAGTTTCCGGTGGAGATCGGGCTCACCCCGCTGCAGGGCGCCTCCAGCGGCCTGGTGCTGGCCTCGGTGATCGACATCAGCTCGCGGCAGGAAGCCGAGCACGCGCTGCAGGAAAGCGCCGAACGCTTCCGGGCCCTGGCCGACCATATCCCGCAGCTGGCGTGGATGGCCGCCGCCGACGGCGCCATCACCTGGTACAACCAGCGCTGGTTCGACTTCACCGGCACCGACTTCGAGGACATGGCCGGCTGGGGCTGGCAGCGCATCCACCACCCCGACCATGTGGCCCGGGTCACCGAGAAATTCCGCCGCCACCTCGAGACCGGTGAGCCCTGGGAAGACACCTTCCCCCTGCGCGGCGCCGACGGCCATTACCGCTGGTTCCTCTCGCGCGCCTTTCCGATCCGGGACGCCGAGGGCCGCATCCGCAACTGGTTCGGCACCAACACCGATGTCACCGCGCAGCGCGAGGCCGAAGAGGCGCTGCGCGAGACCGACCGGCGCAAGGATGAATTCATCGCGGTGCTGGCCCACGAGCTGCGCAACCCGCTGGCGCCGGTGCGCAGTGCGGTTGACATCATGCGCCGGCTCGACCCGGCCGATCCGCGCTTCGCCCGCACCCGCGAGGTCATCGGGCGCCAGGTCGCCCACATGACCCGGCTGATCGACGACCTGCTGGACGTCTCGCGCATCGCCCGCGGCAAGCTGGCCCTGCGCATCGCCCGCTGCGACCAGGGCCAGATCACCCGCGTCACTGCCGAGGACTACCGCGCCAGCCTGGAAGCCAACGGCCTGCGCCTGGTGGTCGACACCCCCGAGGCACCGATCTGGGTCGACGGCGACGCGGTGCGGCTGGCGCAAATGCTGGGCAATCTCCTGAACAACGCCGGCCGCTTCAGCCACGCCGGTGGCCTGATCACGGTGGAGGCGCGCGCCGACCCGCTCGCGCGCACTGCCCTGATGCGGGTGACCGACACCGGCATCGGCATCGGCCGTGAGCTGCTCGCGCGCCTGTTCAATCCCTTCGAGCAGGCGGCCCAGGACCTCTCGCGCAGCCGGGGCGGACTGGGACTGGGCCTGGCGCTCACCAAGGGGCTCGCCGAACTGCACGGCGGCCATATCGAGGCCGCCAGCCCAGGCGTGAACCAGGGCGCCACCTTCACACTCTTCCTGCCGCTGGCCGTCACGGCTGTGGAGCCGGCCTCCCATCGCACGGGTGCGGGCCGGCGGGAGACGCCTGAAGAGGCCAAAACCCAGCGCCTGCGCATTCTGGTGGTCGAGGACAACCACGATGCCGCCGAGACCCTGGGCGAGCTGCTCGAACTGGCGGGCTACCAGGTGGCCGTCTGCCATGACGGCGAAGCCGGCATCGCCCTCGCCGGCCAGCTGCAACCCGACGTGGTCATCTCCGACCTGGGCCTGCCGGGGGAAGTCGACGGCTACCAGCTCGCACGGCGGCTGCGGGCGGAGCCGCAGCGCGAAGGCCTCTACCTGATCGCCTTGTCCGGCTACGCCGACAGCCGCGCCCGCGCGCGCAGCGAAGCCGCGGGATTCGACGAGCACCTGCCCAAGCCACCCGACATCCACCGGCTCGAGCTGCTGCTGGAGCGGTTGGGAGCCACCGAGGCCGGCACCGAGATGGCGCGGCCGTAGGCCCCATGGACGGGCACGCGGGTCAGACGTCGATGTTGGCCGCGCGCAGTGCGTTGGTCTCGATGAACTCGCGGCGCGGCTCGACCTCGTCCCCCATCAGCATGGTGAACACGCGGTCGGCTTCGATCGCGTCGTCGATCTGCACCCGCAGCAGGCGGCGGACCGTCGGGTCCATGGTGGTTTCCCACAGCTGCTCGGGGTTCATCTCGCCCAGGCCCTTGTAGCGCTGGCGGGCGGTGGTGCGTTCGGCTTCGCCAATGAGCCACTGCATGGCCTGGCGGAAGTCGGCCACCTTTTCTTCCTTTTGCTTTTCGCCTTCGCCGCGGGTGACCTTGGCGCCTTCGCCCAGCAGGCCGCGGAAGGTGTCGGCGGCTTCGGCCAGCGCGGCGTAGTCGGCGCCGTGCACAAAGTCCTGCGTGAGCACGCTGCTCTTGATGTTGCCGTGGTGGCGGCGGCTGATGCGCAGCAGGGGCTTGTCGGTGCGCACGTCAAACTCGGCCGCCACTTCGGCGGGCACGCCGGTGGTGTTGAGTTCGCGCAGCTTGGCCTGCAGGGCCGGAGCGCA
>CAZCTU010000057.1:0-8579 GCA_964501495.1 uncultured Ramlibacter sp. | reverse complement strand
TCGTCGCCACGCTGAAGAAGCAGACCAGCCTGGGCCTGGGCACCGGCGACTACGTCGAGAAGGTGATGAAGCGCGCCCTGGGCGACGACAAGGCCGCCTCGGTGCTCTCGCGCATCATGCCGGGGCAGGGCAGCAAGGGCCTGGAAATCCTCAAGTGGATGGACGCCCGCTCGATCGCCGACATGATCGCCGGCGAGCACCCGCAGGTGATCGCCATCATCCTGTCCGTGCTGGAGTACGACGTCGCCGCCGACGTGCTGTCCTACCTGCCGCCGGAGAACCGCGCCGAGATCGTGCAGCGCATCGCCAGCCTCGAGACGGTGCAGCCTTCCGCGATGGAGGAGCTCGAGGCGATCATGAAAAAGCAGTTCTCCACCAACTCCTCGGCCAAGAGCTCGAGCTTCGGCGGCATCAAGGCCGCGGCCAAGATCATGAACTTCGTGAAGGTCGACATGGAGGGCGGGATCATGCAGGGTCTGGGCAAGCTCGACGGCGACCTGATGCTCAAGATCCAGGACAACATGTTCACCTTCGAGAACCTGGAAGCGGTGGACAACCGCAGTATCCAGACCCTGATGCGTACGGTGGAGTCCGAGATGCTGATGGTGGCCCTGAAGGGTGCCACCGACCTGGTCAAGAACAAGTTCCTGGACAACATGTCGGCGCGCGCACGCCTCATGTTCGTCGACGAGATGGAGGCCCGTGGCCCGCTGCGCATGGCCGACGTCGAAGAGGCGCAGAAGCAGGTCATTCGTATCGCCCGAAAGCTGTCCGACGCCGGCGAGATGATGCTGGCCGGCCGCGGAGACGACTTTGTCTGATCCCCGCGCCACCGCCCGGGGTCCCGGCCGCGGTGCCGGCGAGTCCTCACCGCACTGGGTTCCCAGCCCGCTGCTGCTCAAGGCCCAGGAGACGCCGCGCTTCCTGCGGGCCGCCTGGGACCAGAAGGCCGCCCATGCCTTCGGCCCCTGGCGTGTCGGCGCGCCGGTGGACCCGGCGGTACCGGTGCACGAACTGGCCGCCCCGGCTTTCCAGGCGGGGGAGGGCGATGCCGCCGATCCCCCCACACGGGGAGCCTCTGCCGATGCCGGGGACGGCGACGTGATCGACGTCCAGGCCCGCGCCGTCCACGATGGACACCCGCAGGCCCCCGCTTCCGAACCGAGCCCCGAGGCGCTTGCCAACGCCGAGGCCCTGGGCCATGCCCGCGGGCTGGAGGAGGGCCGCGCCCAGGCCCTGGCCGAGGTCGAGGCCGAGCGCGCCCGCGAGGCCGAACTCGTGCGCCACCTGGCCATCGAACTGCGGGCCCTGTCCGAGGACCCGGACCGCTTCTTCGAGCCGCTTCGGCGCCTCGCCCTTCACATCGCCGAGCAACTGGTGCGCGGCGAGCTGCAGGCCTCTCCCCAGGCCATCACCCAGATCGTGCGCCAGGCCCTGGCGGCCCTGGACCCGGCCCCGGGCGACCCGGTGCTGGTGTGCCTGCATCCGGACGACGCGGCCCTGCTGCAGTCGGCCTCGCCGTCCTTCCTGGCGGTGGACGGCCTCAAGGTCCAGCCCGATCCGCAGCTGCATCGCGGGAGCGTGCGCCTGCGGCTGGATGACACCGTGCTCGAGGACCTGGTGGAGCACCGACTGCAAGCCCTGGTGGACCGCCTGCTGGTGCATCCCGGCGGCGCCGCGGGCGCTGCCACTCCCCACGAGTCGGTGCTCCTGCGCGAATTCACGCCGTCATCGTCCAACGCACCCGCCGGAGCCGACCCCCTGGCCGCCGGCCTGCGCCGCCGCCCGGCGGGCCTGGGCGACGTCATCGACGCCACCGCCCGGCCCATGCCGGAGGAGCCCCAGCCGTGATCGACTTCGGCGCCGAGGTGGACCGCCTGGCGGGCAGCCTGCGGGTGGCCGAGCCGCGCAAGAGCGGCACGCTGGCCCGCCTGGTGGGCATGCGCCTGGAGGCCCGCGGCCTGATGGCGCCCCTGGGCGCCTGCTGCGAGGTGACCGACCCCTCGGGCGCCCGCGTGGAGGCCGAGGTCGTCGGCTTCAACGACGAGACCCTCTACCTCATGCCCTTCACCGAGCCCCAGGGCATCGGCCCGGGCGCCGGCGTGCGGGTGCTCAACCCGTCCGCCAGTGTGGGCCTCGGCCCCGAGCTCCTGGGGCGCGTCATCGACGGCCGCGGCGAGCCGCTGGACGGCAAGCCCGCGCCCCGCTGCGACACCCGCCTGTCCCTGCAGGGGCGGCCGGTCAACCCGATGGAGCGCGGCCCCATCCACCAGATCCTGGACGTCGGCGTCAAGGCGATCAACGGCATGCTCACGCTGGGCTGCGGCCAGCGCATCGGCCTGATCGCCGGCTCCGGCGTCGGCAAGAGCGTGCTCCTGGGCATGCTCACGCGCTACACCCAGGCCGACGTGGTCGTGATCGGCCTGATCGGCGAGCGCGGACGCGAGGTGCAGGCCTTCATCGAGGAGTCGCTGGGCGCCGAGGGCCTGGCCAAGTCGGTGGTGGTCGCTGCGCCCGCCAACGTGTCTCCGGTGCTGCGCCTGAAGGCCACGCTGATGACGCACACCATCGCCGAGTACTTCCGCGACCAGGGCAAGAACGTGCTGATGCTGGTCGACTCGCTCACCCGCGTGGCCCACGCCCAGCGCGAGATCGGCCTGGCCGTCGGCGAGCCGCCCACCTCCAAGGGCTACCCGCCGTCGGTCTTCGGCCTGCTCCCCAATCTGATCGAGCGCGCCGGCGTCGGCCGCCACGGCGTCGGCTCCATCACCGCCATCTACACCGTGCTGGCCGAGGGTGACGACGCCCACGACCCGGTGGTCGATCTGGCCCGCGCCTCGCTGGACGGCCAGGTGATGCTCTCGCGCGCCCTGGCCGACGCGGCGCACTACCCGGCGATCGACTTGAACGGCTCGATCTCCCGGCTCATGCCCAGCCTGATCCGTGGCGACACCGTGAAGCAGGCGAACAAGTTCCGGCGCCTCTGGTCCCTGTACCAGCAGAACCGCGACCTGATCCAGGTCGGCGCCTATGTCGCCGGCACCAACCCCGAGCTGGACGAGGCGATCCGCCTGCGCCCGGCCCTGGAAGCCTTCCTGCGCCAGGACATGCACGAGGGCGTGATGTACGCCGACTGCGTGGCCGCGGTGAACGACGTCGTCGGCCCGCCGGCCGCCTGACCCTTCCACGACCGACCCCGCCCGAACCGGAACGAGGAGACCGTCCATGACATCCAACCGACCCGACGGCAAGCACGACGCCTGGAGCCTGCTCCTGCTCAAGGCCGAGCGCGCCCTGCAGGACGCGCAGCAGCGATTCGCCCAGGCCCAGGCCCGCGAGGCCCAGCTCCTGGCCAGCGAGCAGCGGGTGCGGGCCATGGTGGCCGAATACCGGCGCCGCCAGATGGCGGTGCTGGAGGACGGCCAGCTGATGGCCGACACCCTCAACGACCGGCAGTTCCTCGGGCAGCTCCAGCAGCTGCTGGACCAGTCGATGCGGGCCAGCACCCAGGCCCGCATCCACCGCGAGGCCCAGGCCCGCGAGGTGCTGGCCGCCCGGGCTGAAGTGGACAAGGCCGAGAAGCTCCAGGCCCATGCCCGCGCCCGCGAGCAGGTCTGGCGCCAGCGGGCCGAGCAGAAGGCCCAGGACGACCTGGCCACCATGCGCTTCCAGTGGCGCCACGCCTGAGGGCGCCCCGGCCGCACCCCGGGGCAGGGTTCCCGGACCCGGGCCGGGCCGTCCGGCCAAAACGGGGATAATTCCGGGTTACTTTCCACCGTCCCACCCGGGTAGCCGCGCATGTTCGATTTCGTCCGCAAGCACACCAAGATCCTGCAGTTCGTCCTGTTCCTGCTGATCTTTCCCTCCTTCGTGCTGTTCGGGGTGGAGGGCTACACCCGCATGAGCGACAAGGGCGCCGTGGTGGCCCAGGTCGACGGCAAGGACATCCGCCAGAACGAGTGGGACGCCGCCCACAAGACCGAGAGCGACCGCTTGCGCCAGCAGATGCCCACCCTGGACGCCAAGCTGCTCGACTCCCCGGAGGCCCGCTACGCCACCCTGGAGCGCATGGTCCGTGACCGCGTCATCGGCGCCGCCGCCCAGAAGTCCCACCTGGTGGTCGGCGACGAAGCCCTGGCCCGCGAGCTGCAGCGCATTCCGGCCATCGCCTCGCTGCGCGGTCCGGACGGCAAGCTGGACGTGGCACGCTACAAGGCGCTGCTGGCCCAGCAGGGTTACACCCCCGAGGGCTTCGAGGCCCAGCTGCGTGCCGACCTGTCCAACCGCCAGGTGCTGGCCGGCGTGGCCGCCACCGGCCTGCCGATGAAGTCCGCCGCCCGCAGCGCCTTCGACGCCTACTTCGAGAAGCGCGAGGTGCAGGTGGTCCGCTTCGACGCCGCCGCCTACGCCGCCAAGGTGCAGCCCACCGACGCCGAGATCGAGGCCTACTACCAGGCCAACCCCAAGCAGTTCATGGCCCCCGAGCAGGCGTCCGTCGAGTACCTGGTGCTGGACCTGGACTCCATCCGCAAGGGCGTCTCGGTCAGCGAGGCCGACCTCAAGACCTATTACGAGCAGAACAGCGCCCAGACCGCCGGCAAGGAAGAGCGACGTGCCAGCCACATCCTGATCGCCGCCGACAAGTCCGCCTCGGCCGAGCAGCGCGAAGCCGCCCGCAAGAAGGCCGAGGGCCTGCTCGCCCAGGTCAAGGCCAGGCCGGATAGCTTCGCGGAGCTGGCCCGCAAGAACTCGCAGGACCCCGGCTCCGCGGTCAAGGGCGGCGACCTCGACTTCTTCGCCCGCGGCGCCATGGTCAAGCCGTTTGAAGATGCGGCCTTCTCGCTCAAAAAGGGCGACATCAGCGGCCTCGTCGAGTCCGACTTCGGTTTCCACATCATCCGCCTCACCGACATCAAGCAGCCCAAGGTCAAGACCTTTGCCGAGATGCGCCCGGAGCTCGAGGCCCAGCTGCGCCAGCAGCAGGCCCAGCGCAAGTTCGCCGAGTCGGCCGACGCCTTCAGCAACGCCGTCTATGAAGCGGCCGACGGCCTGAAGGGCGTGGCCGACAAGTTCAGGCTCGAGGTCCGCAGCGCCAATGGCGTGCGCCGTGAGCCCGCGCCGGGCGCTGACCCCAAGAGCCCGGTGGCCAATCCCAAGTTCCTGGCGGCCCTGTTCTCGGCCGACAGCCTGGAGAAGAAGCGCAACACCGAGGCGGTGGAATTCGGCCCGGGCCAGCTGGTGGCCGGCCGTGTCGCCCAGTACGAGCCGGCGCGCACCCGTCCTCTGGCCGAGGTGAAGGAGCAGGTGCGCGAGCGCCTCAAGGCCGCCCGCGGCGTGGAAGAGGCCCGCAAGGCTGGCGAAGCGCAGCTGGCCGCCTGGAAGGCCCAGCCCGCCAGCGCCAGCCTGCCGGCGGCGGTGGTCGTCTCGCGCCAGGACCCGGCCAAGCAGCCCCGCCAGGTGGTCGAGGCCGCCCTCAAGGCCCCGGTGGCCGGTGGCGCCCCCGCCTTCGTGGGCGCTGACCTGGGCGAGCAGGGCTATGCGGTGGTCAAGGTCGGCAAGGTCATTCCCCGTGCCGAGCCCGACGCCTCTGCCACCAAGGCCGAGGCGCAGCAGTACGCCCAGTGGTGGACCCAGGCCGAGGCCCTGGCCTACTACAACCTGCTCAAGGACCGCCTGAAGACCCAGGTCAAGGTGGCGGCTCCGGTGGCCAAGGCCGATGAGGGTGCGGCGAAGTAAGACGCGCGTCTCCTGCTTCAAAGCAAAGCCGGCCTGAGGGCCGGCTTTTTCATGCCGGGGTCAGGCGCCCGGCCTCGGAGGCGCTCACCAGCTCCACACGCCGGCGGCCGTCCACGCCGCGAACCACGTAGTTCTGGTGGATCAGCCGCTCGACCGTCTGCATGCGGGCGAGGGCCTCGGCCACCCGGGTGTTGCCCTTGAGCCTGGCGATCACGTGCAGGCGCAGCCAGTGGTCGTTCAGGGCTGGGACCGAGTCCTTGCGCTCCCAGAGGCTGATCGCGTTCTCCGACAAATCACCCATCAGCTTGGCGAGTGCTTGCTGCGTCAGGCCGAGGTGAACCCGCAGGAAGCGGAACTCCTTGCCGGTCAGCAGGCCCGGCTTATCGACCAGATGCGTGGCGAGCAGACGGTGCAGGCCGTCGACGTCCTGGATGGCGACGCCCCGCCCGTACTTGGTTTCCTTCACGGTGAAACCGTTGGCCAGCCAGACGTTGTCCAGCCCGCAGGCGGTGTAGTGCAGCCAGTCCTTCATGTCCTTCACCTTGTCCTCATCATCACGGTCACCACCAACAGGTTCGGGTCTTCTTCGTCCAGTGCGACGACCACGGCGAGGTTTCTCCCCGCGCCGAAGTGCTCCATCGTGCAGAGGAGGGTCCCTCGGTGGCCATCCCAGCGGGGTGGACGCTCGATCACCCCCAGCCTCAGGCAGTCGTGCACTTCGCGGTCGCTGACCGACCGCTCCGACATCCGCTCCAAGGCGTGGAAGGTGAATACCACCCTCGCACTGTCCTTGGCGTTCCGCCGGACGTGGGCCTGCAACTGCAGGTTCGACATATCTCGGAAAGAGAGTCTAGCACCCATAAAAATTGTGGGTTGTCGCCATTGGCGGATGGCCGAGACTCACACGAGGGGCGGCGGCATCAGTGCCGGCCCCTGTCGGGATTGACGGGCGCCAATGAAAAAGCCCCTGGTCCGAAGACCAGGGGCTTTCAATGTCTGGGGTGGCTGATGGGACTCGAACCCACGACGACAGGAATCACAATCCTGGACTCTACCAACTGAGCTACAGCCACCGTAGAGAGCAAGATTATAGCCCGCCCCGGCGGCCCTCCGGCGCCCCCCGCCGGGTTTTTGGCCCGGGCCGGCGCCTCAGTTCACCAGCACCAGCTTGCCCATCACCGCCCGCGACCCCATGCGGGCATAGGCCTTGTGCAGGTCGGCCATGGGCATCGTGCAGTCGATCACCGGCTTGACCTTGCCCTGGGCGTACCAGGCGGCAAGGGCCTGCATCATGGCCGCATTGGCCTTGGGCTCGCGCTTGGCGAAGTCGCCCCAGAACACGCCCACCAGGGACGCGCCCTTCAGAAGCGGCAGGTTCAGCGGCAGGTTGGGAATCGGGCCGGAGGCGAAGCCGACCACCAGGTAGCGGCCGCGCCAGGCGATGGAGCGGAAGGCCGGCTCGGCGAAGTCGCCGCCCACCGGGTCGTAGATGATGTCCGGGCCCTTGCCGCCGGTGGCGGCCTTGATCGCGTCGCGGAAGCTGCCCTGGGGCGCGTGCACGCTGTAGTCGATGGTCTCGTCCGCGCCCAGGCGCTTGCACAGCGCGCATTTTTCGGCGTTGGAGGCCGCGGCGATGACCCGCGCGCCCGCCGCCTTGGCGATCTGGATCGCCGCGGTGCCCACGCCGCCGGCCGCGCCCAGCACCAGCACTGTCTCCCCGGGCTGCAGCTGCGCCCGGTCCATCAGCGCGTGATAGGAGGTCGCGTAGATCATGATGAAGGCGGCCGCGTCCACCGCGGGGAAGCCCTCGGGCAGGGGCATGCACAGGGCCGCCGGCGCCAGGGTGTGGGTGCCGAAGCCGCCGGTGCCCGAGAGGCAGGCGATGCGCTGGCCCACCTTCAGGTGCGTCACGCCGTCGCCCACGGCTTCGACGATGCCCGCGTACTCCGAGCCCGGCACGAAGGGCAGGGGCGGCTTCATCTGGTACTTGTTCTGGACGATCAGGAGGTCGGGGAAGTTGAGGCTGGCCGCCTCGATGCGCACCAGCACCTCGCCGGCCTTGGGGCTGGGGGTGGGCAGCTCCTTCCACTGGAGGGCCTCGACGCCCACGGGGTTCTCGCACAGCCAGGCATGCATTGCCGTCTCCTCGTTGTTGGTTTGCGCGCCATGATAGGCCGGCCCCGGCCCGGGCCGCCGGGCGCGCTTGTCCCGCGGGCGACGGCGGCTGCAGGCCGCCACCTACAATGGGCCGAAGACCCGACCCCACCCCATGCGAATCCTCATTTCCAACGACGACGGCTACCAGGCCCCCGGCATCGTCGCCCTGCACCAGGCCCTGCAAGGCATCGCCGAGGTGGAGGTCATCGCCCCCGAACACAACAACAGCGCCAAGTCCAATGCGCTGACGCTGAACCAGCCCCTGTATGTACACCCGGCCGCCAACGGCTTCCGCTATGTCAACGGCACCCCGGCCGACTGCGTGCACATCGCCCTGACCGGCGTCCTGGGCTACCGGCCCGACCTGGTGGTCTCGGGCATCAACAACGGCGCCAACATGGGCGACGACACCATCTACTCGGGCACCGTGGGCGCCGCGATGGAGGGCTACCTGTTCGGCATCCCCGCCATCGCCTTCTCCCAGGTGGAAAAGGGCTGGGGCCACCTGGACGCCGCCGCCCGCGTGGCGCGCGAGCTGGTGCAGCAGGTCATCGCCCAGGGCCTGCTGCAGCGGCCCTCGCCCTTCCTGCTCAATGTGAACATCCCCAACCGGCCCTACGACGCGATCGGCCCCTTCGAGGTGTGCCGCCTCGGGCGCCGGCACTCGGCCGAGAACGTGATCGTCC
>CAZCTU010000056.1:0-8787 GCA_964501495.1 uncultured Ramlibacter sp. | reverse complement strand
GGTCCTTGTTGGTGAAGTTGCAGCGGCCGCCGCCGGCGATGCGCACCTTCTCGGCCACCTTGGCGGCGTGGTCGATCACCAGCACCTTGAGGCCGAGCTGCCCGGCGACGCCGGCGCAGAACAGGCCCGCGGCGCCGGCGCCGATCACGATGGCGTCGAAGGTGGGGGAGGCGGAGGTGGACATGGTCGCGCAGTGTAGTGGGCCACGCTCATCCAAAGCCAAAGCCAAAGCCAAAGCCAAAGCCAAAGCCAAAACCAAAACCAAAACCAAAACCAAAGCTACCTGCGCGGGACAGCACGGTGCAAGTCCAGCGCGAGGTGCGCTGCCAAGATCGCCGCCGTCCACGACTCATCACGTGCCTCCTCGCCGGCACAAATCCCCATGCAAAGCTGCTCCTCACGCACCGGTTCACTCGTCATGACCGCCATGGCCTACGTCCCGTCCCCGGGTCGGTCCTCGCAGACGAATGAGGCGACGGACGAGGGGCAGAGTCCCGCACGCGCCCCGGGCAAGCGCAAGGACGCGCCGCAAAGCGCCCCCGTCCCGGGTGAGCAGGCGGCCAAGCGCCATCGGAGCCAGCAAGGGATGCGGGTGCGGGTCGTGTCCCAGGGGCTGTTCTCCGACATGACGCCTCCCCCGATCCGGCGGCGGGCCGGCGGCACGCCGCTGTCCCAGCCACTTCCGGGTCGGCACGAGAGCCGCTGGCAGGCCGGGATGACCAGCATCCCGATGACCTTGCCGCAAATACCCGAGGAGGAGTTGGAGCCCGGCTCGCCGCAGGCCGCCTCCCCCCACGAAGCGCCGGCCTTGCCGGCATCGCCGGCGGTCCGGTATCCGGCGGCACCGCCGACTTATCCCCGGCCGACCGCAACCCCTCGGCCCGACGCGCAGGTGGCGATCCGGGTGCATCCGACGCCCTCCGCGCCCCGACCCGCATCGGCATCGGCATCGGCATCGGCATCGGCATCGGCACCTCCCCAGGCCTATCGGCCCTGGCGCACGGCGGCCTTCGCGCAGGAGTCGGAGCGTGCCCGGGAGCTGGAGCAGCTCGCTCGGCGCAGGCAGTACGGCGGTCCGGGCCGCGACCCGCTGCAGGCGCTGGACGAGCTGGATCAGGCCTTGCGCCGCGTCGGGCCGGTGGCCTTCGTCACGGACCCCACGCGCGCCTTGTCGACGATGGAAGAACTGGTCAGCCATGGCGTCACCGCGGACCAGTTGCCCGGTCTGGTGTCCAGCGGCCGCCTGCGTGACCTCGCCCGCACCGTTCCCGCCTCGCTGCTCACCTACGGAGCGAGTTTTTTCCTGGCCGCCGGGGCGGCCCACTTCCTGGAACCGGAAGCGGCCGGGCTCCCCTCAGACCCGCTGGCGCCTTGCCCGGAAGCCGGGGCCATGCCGCCCTGGCTGAGCGCCTCCCTCCTTCACCTGCTGGGTGACCTGGTCATCGGCGTCGGCGCCGAGTGGGCCTCGGCCGTCTGGCGCGAAGGCGGGCTGGCCCAGCCCTATACCCGGCCCCAGAGCTCACGCAACGGCGAAGACCGCCAGCCTCTGGCCTTTGCCGAGACGGACGCCGGGCGCTTGGTCCAGTACCTGTCGGCCCTGCCCTTCGGGGCGTTGTACATCGCCCACCGCCGCTTTCCCGAGCTCATGGGTCCGCCGCTGGCGCGCCTGGGCTGGGGAGCGGCGGCCGCGACGACTTCGGGTCTGTGGCGAGAGGGCATGGGCCAGGCCCTGGCCTGGGAAAACGACCCGGTCTGGCTGGACGGCTCGGACCCCGAGCGTCGCGACCGCATGCGCGTGGCGCTGAGGGAGTTGAGTTCGCCCGCGAGTGCCCCGGGCCAGGGCGCGCAGGCACTGTGGGCGGGGCTGATCCGTGCCACCGGCCGACCCGATGCCGCCGCCTCCATGCGGGCCCTGTTGCGGACCGTCATGGCCCTGGTCGCGCGCGGCGGCTCCCTGGTGGCGGCCGCGCTGGGCCGCCAGCATGACCCCCTCTGGGCGTTGGCCGCCGACGCCTGGCTGGGGTTGAGCTGGGGCTATCTGTCCACCCTGCCGGCGCGGGGCACCCAATGGCTGGCGAGCGGCCTGGAGGCCAGCTTGAAGGCCCGGCCTACCAAGGGCGCGAAGACCGCAGCCCCGCAGGCCGTGGCGCCTTCGCTCCTGGGGTCCGCCGGGCCCGCCGAAGCTCGGGTGCTCACGCCGCGTTGAACGCCCCGGCAGGCTGCCGGTCAGGAGGGCGGGCCTCCGCGCTGCTCAGGCTGCCTGGGCCGGTCTCGCTGCGGGCGCCGGGCCCACATCCGCCAGACGCCCCGCCAGTCCCGCTGCCACACCGGCCAGCACATCGCCCACCACGATGACCGAGGGGCTGGCCAGCTGCTCGCGGGCCAGCGTCTCGCACAGGGCACCCAGGGTGGTGAGCGCCTGGCGCTGCTCTGGAAGGCTGGCGCTTTGCACCACCGCCACCGGGGTGCTGGCCGGCAGGCCGGTGAGCAGCCCCTGCTGGATCTCGGCGGCGCCGCTCACGCCCATGTAGATCACCAGGGTCAGGCGCGCGCTGTGCGCGGTGGCGGACAGGGCCGCCCAGTCGGTGCCGGCGTCGCCCGGCTTGGCGTGGCCGGTCACGAAGACGACGCCATGCGCGTGGTCGCGGTGGGTGAGCGGCACGCCCAGCGAGGTGACCGCCGCGAGTCCGGCGGTGATGCCATTGACCACCGCCACCTGCACGCCCTGCGCTTGCAGCGCCTCCACCTCCTCGCCGCCGCGGCCGAAGATGAAGGGGTCGCCGCCCTTGAGCCGCACCACCCGCTCGCCCTCGCGGGCGGCGGTGACCATCAGCTTGCCGATGAAGGCCTGCGGCGTGCTCTTACAGCCGCCGCGCTTGCCCACGTGCACCACGCGGGCGCCGGGAGCGGCCAGCGCCACCACTTCGTCGGAGACCAGGTCGTCGACGAAGAGCACGGTGGCCGAGTGGATGGCCCGCACCGCCTTGAGCGTGAGCAGCTCCGGGTCGCCCGGGCCGGCGCCCACCAGGGTGACCTGGCCGGGCTGGGAGAAGTCGTCGCGGGGTCGCATGGTCGTGTCGGTCTGCGGGTGAGAGGGTCGGGGGGCGTTCGGGCTTGGCGAAGAGGCGTTCACGAGGACGCCAGGTGAACGATGTGGTCTACCTGGGCCTGCAGCGAGGCCGGCACCGGCAAGCGGCCGGCCAGGACCTCGGAGGTGTACGCCGCGGTGCTGGCCGCGTCAATCGCCGCGGGCAGGCCGGGCAGCTCGGTCAGGGTGCCGCGGCGGCCTTCCTCCAGCGCCAGGCGTTCGCCGCGCAGGTAGCCCTCCATCGCGGGCAGGCGGCGCGCATCGGCCACGACTTCGCCCTCGGTGCCGCGCAGCAGCAGGGCGGTGGCGCCGGTGAGCGCGAAGACCTGGCCCATCGACACCGCGTACTCGGGGTGGGTGTAGCTGCCCACCACCACCGCCGGGCCCTGGCTGATGTTCATCAGCTTGACCAGGCTGTGGGCCGGGTTGCGCAGGCCGATGGTGCGGCGCACCTCCAGCAGGCGCTGCAGGCCGGGGCACAGCAGGCCGGTGGGCAGGAAGGCGACCTCGCCGGTGGCGATGGGGCCGACCTCGCGCGCGGGCGGCGTACCCAGGGCGGCCAGCACGTCGGCGGCGGTGACCGCGCGGTTCTCGGTAGGGGTGCCGTGCAGGGCGACCGGCAGGCCCTCGCGCGCCAGCAGCAGCGCCAGCAGCGGGGTCAGCACCGGCAGGCGCCGCGCGCCGTTGTAGCTGGGGATCACCACCAGCGGGCGGTCGCCGGGGGGCACGCGGCGCATGCGCGCGGCGGTGGCGTCGAGGAAGCCGGCCATCTCCTCGGGCGTTTCGCCCTTGACCCGCATCGCGATGCAGAAGGCGCCGACCTCGAGCTCGCTCACCCGGCCGTCGAGCAACTGCCCGAAGCAGTCCTCGGCCTGGGCGCGGGTGAGGGGCCGCGCGCCGTCCTTGCCGCGGCCGATCTCCTTGATGTAGTGGCGGATGCTGCCGCGGACGCCGTCCGCGCTGCTGCCTGGTGCCTGCCCGATGTCGCTCCCCATGCGGCCGATTGTGGGGCCTGCCTCATGACCGTTGGCCATAAGCTCAATCCGGTGGGGCCGCGCCCGGCGGCCAGTCCTTGCCGCTGGCGTCCCGGCGCGGGTCCGTGTGGCGGCGCCGGGTGCGAGCTTTGGCGTCGGTGGTGAGGTGTTTGGTACGCAGGTTCGCCGCCCGAGGCGGCTGGCACGCAACTTGTTGGTGATGGCCGATCGGCCGGAGAGCGGGTAGAACTCTCCGCGCAGAGCCAGCCCCGTCCGCGTGGGCCAAGGACCCGACGTGGCACACACCAACAATCAAGTAGACACCCATCCTCCCCACTCAGGCCCGGCCTTCGGCCTGGGAGATCTTTCCTTCGTCCTGCTGCTCGTCGCGGCCATGGTCGCAGTGGTGTTCTCGGGCCGCTTCGCCTACCGCGAGGGCATGCTGCTCGAGTCCGCCAAGGACAACGCAGCGCAGTTCATGAAATGGACCGAGGCAGTGGCCGCCTCCGACGGCAAGGCCGAGCCCTTCACCCTCGCCCTGTGCGCCAGCATGCCCGGCGCGGCGCCGCAGGAGATTGCCGCCGGCGTGGCGCCCCAGGGCGCGGCCGGCCTGCCCGCCGGACAGAAGGAGGGGGCCGAGAGCGCGCCGGCCGCCCAGGCGGCCGCGCCCGGCGCCGAGGGGGAGCCTGCCGGGGCCGCGCCGGATGCGCCCCAGGTGGCCACCACCTGGGCCACCTGCCGCGAGGCCCTGTTCACCGCCGGCGGCCCGCTGTCCCACCTGTCCAATCCCTTCGACTCCGCCATTGCGGTCGCGGGCAACAAATGCGAACGCCGCAGCCGCACGACCCGCGGGGTGGTCTATGTGCAAAAGGGCACCCCGCCCCCGCCGGGGGTTCCCGGCGGCACCAGCTGGTCGCCGATCGATGACGAGGAGCCCATGGTCCGCGGCCTCCTGCTGAAGGTCCAGGTCTGTGACGCCGGCGGCTACACCGTCGGCATCGGGGAGGTGAAGCTGTGAGCGCCGTGCACCCCACCCCTGCCGCCCCGGCGGATACGGCCGAGGCCTTCGAGGTGCCCCGCATGGCCCTGCGCCAGCGGCTGTACCGCTCGCTGCTGGACCCGCACACGCCGGGCAACCACCATGCGACGATCGACCGTTTCATCGCCACGCTGATCATCGCCAACCTGTTCGCGCTGCTGTTCGAGCACGTGCCGGCGATCCATGACGCCTATGCCGGCTGGTTCCACTGGTTCGACGTGGTCTCGGTGGGCATCTTCACCGTGGAATACCTGCTGCGCCTGTACCTGGCGCCCGAGGACCCGGAGTTTGCCGGCAGCCGCTTCAAGCGCCTGGCCTACATGCGAAGCCCCTTCGCCATCGTGGACCTGGTGTCCATCCTGCCCTTCTTCCTGTCCATGTTCATCCACGTGGACCTGCGCATGCTGCGGGCGCTGCGCCTCCTGCGGATCTTCAAGCTGCTGCGGGTGGTGGTGCCGGCCATCCACGACTTCGCGGCCATGAACCGGGGCCGCACCTTCCGGCAGAAGGTGCACGCCCTGGTCTGGCCCACCGACCACGGCGGCAAGCTGCACGAGTACTTCGACACCTTCATCGTGGTGTGGGTGGTCATTTCGGTGATTGCGGTCATCCTGGAGTCGGTGGAGTCCATCCACTTCATCCTGAACCTCGAGTTCATCATCCTGGACTCGGTGGCGGTGGCCATCTTCACCACCGAGTACCTGCTGCGGATCTATTCGGTGGTGGAAGAGCCCGGCATGAAGGGCGCCTTCGCCGGCCGCTTGCGCTTCGCGCGCTCGGGCTCGGCCCTGGTCGACCTGCTGGCCATCCTGCCCTTCTTCCTCGAGGTACTCCTGCATCACCTGTTCGACCTGCGTTTCCTGCGGGTGTTCCGGATGATGCGGTTGCTCAAGCTCTCCCGCTACACCGGCGCGACCAAGACCCTGGTCATCGTGATGAAGCGCGAGTGGCCGGTGCTCATGGCCTCGGCCTTCATCATGCTGCTCCTGGTGGTGCTCACCGCCAGCCTGGGCTACCTGTTCGAGCACGAGGCGCAGCCGGACAAGTTCGAGAACATCCCGCAGTCCATCTACTGGGCGGTGGTCACGCTGGCCTCGGTGGGCTACGGCGACATCTCGCCCGTCACGCCGGCCGGACGGACCATGACCATCATCCTGGCGCTCCTGGGCATCGGCATCTTCGCCATTCCCGCGGCGCTCCTGTCCTCCGCCTTCAGCGACCAGCTGCGCATCGAGCGGGAGAACCTGCAGAACGAGCTGTTCGAGATGCTGTCCGATGGCACCATTTCGGACGAGGAGCAGGAAATCATCGACGCCGAGGCCAAGCGGCTGCACCTGGGCCGGGACGAGGTCGACCGCCTGATCGAGCGCGCCAAGCGCCAGCGCGAGTCGACCAGCAACCATGCGCTCATGTCCATGCCCCAGCTGGTCGAGCAGCCTGCGGCGGCGGTGGAGCGTTACCGCGAGCTCCTGAGCCAGATCCGGCAGCTGGCCCTGCTGGGGAACAACGAGCGCATGACCGCCCTGATCGAAACCGGCGACCGCGCCAGCGGCTTCGAGCGCGAGGCCTGGCGCTGGATCAACGAGCGCACCCAGGGCGAGCGGGTGCCGCCCAAGACCTGAGCGGGGCCCGGGCCGGACGCCCGGGCCCCCGGGGGCCTCGGCCTGCGCCCGGGCCTAAACTCGGGCCCATGATCGTTCTCGGTATCGAGTCTTCCTGCGACGAGACCGGCGTGGCCCTGGTCCAGTCCGGCGCCGCCCCGGTGCCGCACCTGCTGGCGCACGCCCTTCACAGCCAGATCGAGATGCACCAGGCCTATGGCGGCGTGGTGCCCGAGCTCGCCAGCCGTGACCACATACGCCGGGTGCTGCCGCTGGCGCGCCAGGTGATGGCGGAGGCCGGGCGCTCCCTCGCCGAGGTCGACGTGGTGGCCTACACCCGCGGCCCGGGCCTGGCCGGCGCGCTGCTGGTGGGCGCGGGCGTGGCCTGCGCCCTGGGCGCGGCCCTGGGCAAGCCGGTGCTGGGCGTGCACCACCTCGAGGGGCATCTGCTCTCTCCCTTCCTCAGCGCCGACCCGCCCGAATTTCCCTTCGTGGCCCTGCTGGTCTCCGGCGGGCACACGCAGCTGATGCGGGTCGACGGGGTGGGGCGCTACGAGCTCCTGGGCGAGACCATCGACGACGCAGCGGGCGAGGCCTTCGACAAGTCGGCCAAGCTCCTGGACCTCGGCTACCCCGGCGGGCCCGCGCTCTCGCGCCTCGCGCAGCAGGGCGATCCGCTCGCCTTCAAGCTGCCGCGTCCGCTCCTGCACAGCGGCGACCTCGACTTTTCCTTCGCCGGCCTCAAGACCGCGGTGCTCACGCAGGTGCGCAAGCTGCAGGCCGGGGAGGGCGGAGGCCTGGACGCCCGCCGCGCCGACCTGGCCGCGTCCACCGAGGCGGCCATCGTCGAGGTGCTGGTGAAGAAGTCGCTCGCCGCCTTGCAGCAGACGGGCCTCAAGCGCCTGGTGGTGGCCGGCGGCGTCGGCGCCAACCGCCTGCTGCGCGAGCAGCTGAACGCCGCCTGCGCCAAACGCCAGGTGCGTGTGCATTACCCCGAGCTGCACCTGTGCACCGACAACGGCGCCATGATCGCGCTGGCCGCCGCCATGCGCCTGGGGGCCGGCATGCAGTCGCCCACCACCGCCTACGCCTTCGACGTCAAACCCCGCTGGCCGCTGCACGAACTGGCCGCCTGAGGCGCCTTTCCGTGCCGGGGCGCAGGCCCGCCACGGGCCAGATTGCCCTGTCATTCCCTGCGGCCATTGCCGCCCGCCCTCGGGGCCCTGCCCTTACACTGCGCCCGCTTCCGGAGAACCGATGACCCACGTCCCGAACCGCCGTATCAACCGCCGGCATTGGCTGGCCAGCACTGGCACCACCTTCTCGGCCCTGGCGGCCCTCGCCACCCTGGGCAGCCCCCTTGCGAATGCGCAGACGGGCGCCCAAACCGGCGCGCAAGCGGCCACCCCTTCCGGCCCCCCGATTCCCGTGGCCATGATCGAGGGCCTGTCCGGCCCCTTCGCCAACACCGGCGAGGCGGTGATCCGCAACCTGGCCTTCGCCATCGAGCGCATCAACCAGCGCGGCGGCGTGCGGGTGAAGGAGGGCGGGCGCGAGGTGCACCGCCCCCTGCAGCTCACCCGCTACGACAACAAGGGCCAGACCGAGGAGGCGCTCTCGACGCTGCGCGCCGCCATCGACGACGGCGCCCGCATCATCGTCCAGGGCAATTCGTCCGCGGTGGCCGCGGCCCTGATCGAGGCGATCAACAAGCACAACGAGCGCGAGCCGGGCAAGCGCGTCGTCTTCCTCAATTACGCCGCGGTCGAGCCCTCGCTCACCAACGAGCGTTGCAGCTTCTGGCATTTCCGTTTCGACGCCCATGCCGACATGCGGGTCGCGGCGCTGATGCAGGTCATTCGCGAGGACAAGGCCCTGCGCGGCGCCTACCTGATCGGGCAGGACTACAGCTTTGGCCAGGCGGTGCTGCGCGAGGCGCGGCGCCAGCTGGCGGCCCAGCGCCCCGACGTGCAGGTGCTGGCCGAGGAGCTGCACCCGATCGGCCGGGTGAAGGACTTCCTGCCCTACGCCACCAAGATCAAGGCCAGCGGCGCGCAGGCGGTCATCACCGGCAACTGGGGCAAT
>CAZCTU010000055.1:2841-8955 GCA_964501495.1 uncultured Ramlibacter sp. | reverse complement strand
CCTCCTGGCGCGACAGGCCGATGCCGTTGTCGGTGATGGTGAGCGTGCGGGCCTGCTTGTCGAAGGTGACCTGCACCTGCAGCTCGGGGCTGTCCTCGTAGAGGGCGGCGTTGTCCAGGGCCTCGAAACGCAGCTTGTCGCAGGCGTCGGAGGCATTGGAGACCAGCTCGCGCAGGAAGATCTCCTTGTTGGAGTAGAGGGAGTGGGTGACCAGGTGGAGCAGCTGGGCCACCTCGGCCTGGAAGGACAGGGTCTGTTTCTGGGTCATGTCTTTTTGGCGTGATCAGGGGACGGGCCAGGGCCGCGGACGGGGTCGGACGCAGCGCAGCCCCACCCGCCCGGGCTTGTCAGGCGAAGCCTGAAGCTGGGATCGCCCGGCCGGATTTCAAGGGCAGGGCGTGCGTGAGGGCCGGGGGCCGGGTCAGAAGCGCTCGTCCGGCCCGAGGTAGCGCCACTGCCCCACCGGCAGCTGGCCCAGGTTCACCCGGCCGATGCGCACCCGCTTGAGGCCCACCACCTTCAGGCCCACCGCCTCGCACATGCGGCGGATCTGGCGCTTGCGGCCCTCGTTCAGGATGAAGCGCAGCTGCTCGGGGTTCTGCCAGTCCACCCGCGCCGGCTTGAGCGGCTTGCCGTCCAGCGACAGGCCGTTGCGCAGGCGGGCGAGGGCCTCGCGCGGGAAGACGCGCTGCACGTCGGTGAAGACGTCACCGTAGCTCACGCGCACCAGGTATTCCTTGTCGACCTCGGAGTCCTCGCCAATGAGTTGGCGTGCGACGCGCCCGTCCTGCGTGAGGACGAGCAGGCCGGTGGAGTCGATGTCGAGCCGGCCGGCCGGCGCCAGGCCCTTGAGCTGGGCGGGCGAGAAGCGCTGGTGCGAGGGGTCGCCGCGCCAGTGGCTGCGGCCCTGCACCAGGGTGAGCGCGGGCTGGTAGCCGTCCTCGGCCTGGCCGCTCACATAGCCCACCGGCTTGTGCAGCAGCACGGTGACCTGCTGCGCCTGCTGGCCGCGCGCGGCGGGGTCGACCTCGATGCGCGCCTGCGGCCCGACCTGCAGGCCCATGCCGGCCACCTGGCCGTCCACCCGCACCCAGCCCTTCGCGATCCAGTCGTCGGCCTCGCGGCGGGAGCACAGGCCGAGTTCGGCCATGCGCTTGTTGAGGCGGGTGGTGGGGGTGTCGGGGCTGTGATTCATGACAGTCGCCGGATTATCGTTTTCCCGCGGAGGGGGCCCGGCCGGCCGCGCCGCGACATTCAATGGCAGGCTCCCTCCATTCCCGGCCCGCACCATGCGCCCTGCCCCGCGCCCCTCCCCTGACCGGACCGCCCTGGCCCGGTCGTTCCGGTCCATGAGCGCGTTGGACTCCGCGCTGGACTCCGCCCCGGACCCTGCGCCGGATCCCGCCGCGCCCGCCCATGCCCCCGTCCCGACCCTACCGGACTGGGCCCGCATCCGGCAAGCGGGTCTGGTGGCCGGCCTGGCCCAAGGCGGACCGCTGGGCCTGTCCTTCGCCCTCTGCGGCCTGGCCCGCGCACGGGGACGCCCCCACGGCAAGGTGCTGGCGAGTTTCGCCCCGGTCGCGGCCGCTTTCCTCACCGCACCGGGTGAGCAGGCCCTGCGCGCGCGGCTGGATGCGCAGGCCACCCTGCCCCGGCAGGCCTCGCTGGCCCACGACGCCATTCCGGGCGCGATCCTGTTCCTGGCCGCCCTGGCCTGGCAGCGCCTGCCGGGCCCACCCCGGCCGCCGGCCCATTCGCCTCGGGGGCTGTCCGCGACGGTGCTGGTCTCGATGGCGGGCTCACTGGTGGGCGGCATGCTCGCCGAGGCCTCGGCCCAGCGCTCACACACGGTGGCCAAGGACGGCGGCTCCGAAGAAGCACCGCGGGTGGTGCCTGCCCTGCACAAAGGCATGGGCCGTGCACTCAGCCTGCTGCCCATGGTGATCTGGTTGCAGGCGCCTGCCTGCCTGGCCACCGCAGGCCGGCCCTTGCCCCGATGGGTCGGCCTGGCGGGTACCGGCGTGGCCTGCGTGGGCTGGACCTTCCGCCAGCTGCTCACCCACCCCGGGTCGGCGGTGGCCTCTCCCGATACCGGGAGCGCCCAGAAGACCTGAAGGGCCTCAGGAGCCGGGCGTCCGTGAAAACCCCGTGCCCTTTGTTGAGATTGGGCAATGCCATCGACGGACCCCGGCGCTAATATCCTGCGATCGTCAATTGATAGGTTTAGAACCCATGCGTTACCTGAAACATGTCGTCGTCATGGCCTCGCTCGCCGCAGCCGTCACCTCCGTCTTCGCCCAGGCCAGGCCCTACCCGGGCGACAAGCCGATCACCATCGTCGTGCCCTTCGTCGCCGGCGGCCCGACCGACCGCGTGGCGCGCGACCTGGCCGAGGCCATGCGCAAGCCCCTGGGCGGTGCCACCCTGGTGATCGAGAACGTCACCGGTGCTGGCGGCTCCATCGGCGCAGCCAAGGTGGCCCGCGCGCAGCCTGATGGCCACACCATCATGCTGCACCACATCAGCATGGCCACCATGCCCGGCCTGGTGCGCAACATGCCCTTCAACGTCGAGAACGACTTCGAATACCTGGGCATGATCAACGACGTGCCCATGACCGTCGTCGCCCGCCCCTCCCTCGAGGCGAACAACTTCAAGGACCTGGTGACCTGGATCAACCAGTACAAGGGCACCGCGCCGGCCATGACCGACCTGATGGGCGGCCAGATCGACCTGATGTGCGACCAGACCACCAACACCTCGCAGCAGATCGAGGGCAAGAAGATCAAGGCCTTCGCGGTCACCACGCCCAAGCGCCTGACCACCGCCGCCCTGAAGGACCTGCCCACGCTGGACGAAGTGGGCTACAAGGGCCTGCAGGTCACCATCTTCCACGGCCTGTACGCGCCCAAGGGCACTCCGGCCGACATCCAGAAGCGTCTGAACGATGCGCTGAAGGCGGCCCTGAAGGACCCCGAGTTCATCAAGAAGCAGGAAGGCCTGGGCGCGGTGGTCGTGACCGACAACCGGGTGCAGCCGGCCGACCACAAGAAGTTCGTGTCCGCCGAAATCGCCAAGTGGACCCCGATCATCAAGGCCGCCGGCGTCTACGCCGACTGATCCTTGCCGCATGTACCTGGCGCGCTGCGCGCCAGGCAGTAAGGGCCGCCTCCGGGCGGCCCTTTTCCTTTTGTCAGACCTTTTGCCAGCCCCTTTTCAGACGCCCCAGGTGATGTCGCGTTGGGCCTTGTCGGCGCGGCGCAGCAGGTCCATCAGGGGGACGGCGCGCTGGCGCAGGCTCACGCCTTCGCGCCGGGGCGGCTCCTGGCCGGCGGCGCGGGCGGCTGCGTCCTCGTCACGCTGGCGGGCTTCTTCGGCGACGATGGCCTGCTCCAGGGCCGAGAGCGCGGCGGGCATC
The DNA here is from genome assembly GCA_964501495.1 of uncultured Ramlibacter sp. GTDB lineage: Bacteria > Pseudomonadota > Gammaproteobacteria > Burkholderiales > Burkholderiaceae_C > Ramlibacter. The sequence continues at coordinate 5,537 of CAZCTU010000055.1, read as the reverse complement.
TGCTCGGGCAGGAGGATGCCGGTAGGCCCCGGCGTCTTGCCGATGATCTCGAGCAGGCGGCGGCCATGCGGCTCGAGCATGATGACGTCGCCGCCCGCCTTGGACTTGAACTTGTAAAGCATCAGGACGCGGGGTACATGTAGCCCCGTTGGAATGGGTAGTCCGATTGTGCTCCGGGTACTGCGCCGGCCTGCCCGTCGGGCCGGCTGGCCAGCACCTGGTGCAGGGCGAGCCAGCCCTGCTCGAAGCCCAGGGCGCAACCGGCGAGGTACAGGCGGTAGGCCCGCAGCACCTTCCCGGCCTGCTGCGGCCCATGGGCGGCGGCGAGGACGGCGCGGGCCTCGGGCAGGCGCGCCTCCAGCGCGTCAGACCAGGCCCACAGCGTGCGCGCGTAGTGCGTGCGCAGGTTCTCGACGTCCAGCGTTTCAAGGCCGCCCGCGGCCAGGGCCTGGAGCACCCGGCTCACATGCGCCAGTTCACCGCCCGGAAAGATGTAGTGCTCGATGAAGTCGCCCATGCCGCTGCCCAGCGCAGCGTTGTCCAGGCCGGCGGCGGTGATGCCGTGGTTCATCACCAGGCCGCCCGGGCGCAGCAGCCGCCGGATCGTGCCGAAGTAGGCGGGCAGCCGGGTGCGGCCCACGTGCTCGAACATGCCCACCGAGGCGATGCGGTCGTAGCCTTCGGACGCCCCGAGGTCACGGTAGTCGCACAGGTCCATGCGCACCCGGCCCTGCAGGCCCCGCGCCTCGATCAGGCGGTTGACGTGGGCATGCTGGTGGCGCGAGAGGGTGATGCCCCGGGCGCGCACGCCGTAGTGCTCGGCAGCCCACAGCAGCAGCCCGCCCCACCCGGCGCCGATGTCGAGGAAGCGCTCGCCGGGCCGCAGCATCAGCTTGCGGCAGATGAGGTCGAGCTTGGCCTCCTGGGCCTGGGCCAGGGTCATGCCCGGCGACTCGAAGTAGGCGCAGGAGTAGACACGCCGCGGGTCGAGCCACAGCGCGTAGAAGTCGTCGCCGACGTCGTAGTGGAAGCGGATCTGGCGGGCGTCGGCCGCGCGGGTGTGCCGAAGCAGCGAGCGCAGGCGGTGCAGCCAGCCGATGCCGGGGCCGCCCTCGACCGGCGAATGCGGCAGCAGGTGCACGGCGGCTTCCATCGCCGCGCGCAGCGGCCCCTGCAACTCGGCGCGGCCTTCCACGATGTCTTCTGCCACCCGGCCCACCTGTCCGGCGGCGAGGGAGAGCACGCCCTGCCAGCTGGAGAAGCGCAGGGTCACCGTCGCATCGGCCGGCCCGAGCCGGCGGCCGCCGGGCAGCACCAGGGCCAGGCCGACGGGCGTTGCCGCCAGCCGCGGGACCATCCTGCGCACCAGAGCTTCCATGGGGAAATTCTCTGCAGCTCCGGCCGAAGCTGCAAGCGCCCTGCCTGTAGGACGGCAGCGGCTTTGCGGCGGCGGTCACCCCGCCGCCGGCCCGTCGCCCACTGTCCCGGCGCCACGCCGCAAGACGGGCCGGCCCGCATAATCCCCCGCATGCCGGCCTATGCCTTCGAAGCCCTGGACGACCAGGGCACCACCCGCAAGGGCGTGATGGAAGCCGACACCGCACGTGCGGTGCGGGCGCAGCTGCGCGCGCAGGCCCTGGTGCCGCTGCAGGTGCAGCCGGTCACCGGCGCGCTGGGCGACGCCAGCGGTGCCGGCGGCAAAGGGGGCTGGACGGTGCGGCCCGTGTTCAACGCCACCGGCCTGGCGGTGTGGACACGCCAGCTCGCGGGCCTGGTGGCCGCCGGCCTGCCGCTGGAGCGGGCGCTGTCGGCCCTCGCCGAGGAGGCCGACGACGAGCGCCAGCGCACGCTGGTGGCGGCCCTGCGCGCCGAGGTCAACGCCGGCGCGTCCTTCGCCCGCGCGCTGGCCCAGTTCCCGCGCGACTTCGCCGAGGTCTACGTCGCCGTGGTCGGCGCCGGCGAGCAAAGCGGCCAGCTGGGCACCGTGCTCGAACGGCTGGCCGACGACCTCGAGGCGCGCCAGGTCCTGCGGGCCAAGCTCGTGGGCGCGGCCCTGTACCCGGCCATCGTCACCTTGGTGGCCATCGTCATCGTGATCTTCCTGGTCACCTATGTGGTGCCGCAGGTGGCCAGCGTCTTCGCCGGCACCCAACGCAGCCTGCCCCTGCTCACCACGCTGATGCTGGGCCTGAGCGCCGCGGTGCGCGAGTGGGGCGGGTGGGCGCTGGCGCTGCTGTTGGCCGGCGGCGCAGGCGGCGGGCTCGCCCTGCGCAACCCGGCGCTGCGTGAACGCTTCGACGCCGCCTGGCTGCGCCTGCCTCTGGTGGGCCGGCTGGCCCGCGGCTACAACGCGGCGCGCTTCGCCAGCACCCTGGCTATGCTGGCCGCTGGCGGCGTGCCGATCCTCAAGGCGCTGCAGGCCGCCGGCGAGACCCTGGGCAACCGCTCCATGCGCGCCGACGCGATGGACGCCCTGGTGCTGGTGCGCGAGGGCGCGCCCCTGGCCTCGGCATTGGCACAGAAGCGCCGCTTCCCTGGCCTGCTGTCCATGTTCGCGCGCCTGGGCGAGCAGACCGGCCAGCTGCCGGCCATGCTGCAGCGCGCGGCCGACCAGCTCTCGGCCGAGGTGCAGCGCCGCGCGCTGCAGCTGGCCACGATTCTGGAGCCCCTCCTCATCGTCGCGATGGGCGGGGTGG
>CAZCTU010000055.1:0-2831 GCA_964501495.1 uncultured Ramlibacter sp. | reverse complement strand
TGATCGTGCTGGCGGTGCTGCTGCCCATCATCCAGCTCAATCAGTGGGTGCGTTGAAGGAAACCATGCGATGGCAGTGAGCCTGCAGGACAAGCTGGTGGTCGCGATTTCCTCGCGGGCGCTGTTCAATTTCGAGGAAGAGAACCAGCTCTTCGAGAGTGGCGACCCCGGCGCCTACATGGCGCTGCAGCTGCAGCGGCTGGACCTGCCGGCGCGCCCGGGCATCGCCTTCTCCCTGATCAAGAAGCTGCTGGCCTTCAACGAGCCGGAGCAGCAGCGGGTGGAGGTCGTCATCCTCTCGCGCAACGACCCGGTCTCGGGCATGCGCATCTTCCGCTCGGTCAAGGCCAACGAGATCGCGCTGCAGCGCGGCGTGTTCACCCAGGGCCGGCCGCCCTTCCGCTACCTCAAGCCCCTGGGCGCGCATCTCTTTCTCTCGGCCAACCACGAGGACGTGCGCGAGGCGCTCAACGCCGGCTTTCCGGCGGCGCGCGTGCTGCCAGAGACGGTGCAGGCCAGCGACGCCTACCCGGATGAGGTGCGCATCGCCTTCGACGGCGACGCGGTGCTGTTCTCCGACGAGGCCGAGCGCGTCTACCAGGCCGAGGGCCTGGACGCCTTCGTCCGCCACGAGCAGCGCAAGGCCCGGGTGCCGCTGCCCGAGGGCCCGTTCAAGCCGCTGCTGGCGGCGCTGCACCGTCTGCAGCAATCGGGCGGGCCGGCGATGAAGATCCGCACTGCGCTGGTGACGGCACGCAGCGCCCCCGCCCACGAGCGCGCCATCCGCACGCTGATGGACTGGAACATCCATGTCGACGAGGCGATGTTCCTCGGCGGCCTGCCCAAGGGCGAGTTCCTGCGCGAGTTCGAGCCCGACTTCTTCTTCGACGACCAGACCGGCCACGTGAACCACGCCGCCCGCCATGTGCCGGCCGGCCATGTGGCCGGGGGCGTGTCGAACGAGGGCTGAGCCCTTCCCGGCCGCCGCCCGCGCTCAGGCGGCGGTGTCCCGGACGTCGGGGGCCGCATCCGGCTGGCGGGCCGCCCGGCTTTCGCGCGCCTCGCGCCGGGCCAGCCACAGGGTGGACGCCGCGATCACGACACCTCCGGCCAGGGTCCAGGTGGTGGGCAGGTCCCCGAACAACAGCCAGCCGAGGGCGGAGGCCCAGATCAGGTCCAGGAATTTCACCGACTGGGTCGCCGAGATGTCGGCCACCTTGTAGGCCCGGGTCAGGCAGTAGTGGCCGGACGAGCCCAGCGCGCCGCACACCAGCAGGAGCGCCCACTGGCCCGCGGTCGGCTGGCGCCACTCCACGAACAGCACCAGCGGCAGGCTCAGGCAGGCCACGGTGAGGGTCTGCCAGCCGACGATCACCTCCGGCCGTTCGTGGCGCGCCAGGGCCTTGGACAACAGGTAGGAACCGGCAAAGATCATGGTCGCGCCAAGCAGCACCAGCATGTACACCCCGCCCTGCCCGCTCAGCTTGGGGCCCACCACCAGCAGCACCCCGGACAGGCCGATGAAGGCGGCCACCCAGCGCGCCCACCGCATCGGTTCCCCCAGGAACACCGAGGCGCCCAGCATGATCAGGAGCGGCCCGGTGAAGTTGATCGCGGTCAGGTCGGCCAGCGACACCTGGGTCACCGCCATGAACCAGAGGATGAGACCGGCGGTGTGCACCGCCCCGCGCATGAACTGGCCGGGCACGCTCAGGGGAACCCAGTGGGCGAAGCCGGTGCGCAGCACCAGGGGCAGCAGGACCACCAGACCAGCGGAATAGCGCAGGAACTGGACCTCGAAGCCGCCCAGGTCCATGCTGAGCCCGCGCATGATGGCGTTGAGGCAGACGAACTGCAGGCCGGACAGGATGGCCCAGACCATGCCCCGCAGGACCGGAGACATCCGCCCGGCCCGCCAGCGCAGGACCGCCATGTGGCGCAGGGGAAGGATTCGGCGGGTCGCATGCATGAGTTCTTTGGACTATAGGCGGACAGGCGCGGAGGCCGGTTGCCCGAAGTGACTGCACCCGGCCGCGCAGGCCGAAGTAACCCGAAATAGCCCGAAAGTAGACAACCCACCCCAGGGCGGCCCCGGCTTTGGCGGCGAGGCCCTTGAAACGCCCCCGGATGCCCCTATGATTAGCACTCGCCGGGGTTGAGTGCTAACAACAGCTCTCCCCCGCCGTTTCCGGGGTGCCGCGTCCCAGCGTTCGCGGCCCCCTTTGGCAAACCCAGCAAACCAGACCCGTCAAGGAGAAACCATGAGCCTGCGTCCCCTGCACGATCGCGTGATCGTCGAACGCCTCGAGAACGAAACCAAGACCGCCTCCGGCATCGTCATCCCCGACAACGCCGCCGAGAAGCCCGACCAGGGCAAGGTTCTCGCCGTCGGCCCCGGCCGCAAGAACGACAAGGGCGAGCTGGTCGCCATGGGCGTCAAGGTCGGCGACCTCGTCCTGTTCGGCAAGTACAGCGGCCAGACCGTCAAGGTCGACGGCAAGGAGCTGCTGGTCATGAAGGAAGACGACCTGTTCGCGGTTGTCGAAAAGTGATCGCGTAGCGATCACTTTCGTCGCAGGCTCACTTGGCGCAGCCAGGTGAAGGGCCGCAGGCCCGGCCGAAGACAAAAGTTGTTCGCACCACCGCCCCCTCTTAATCAGTGAATTTCGGAGATATTCAAAATGGCAGCTAAAGACGTTGTTTTCGGCGGCGAAGCCCGCGCCCGCATGGTTGAAGGCGTGAACATCCTGGCCAACGCGGTCAAGGTCACCCTGGGTCCCAAGGGCCGCAACGTGGTGCTCGAGCGCTCCTTCGGCGCCCCCACCGTGACCA
>CAZCTU010000054.1:0-8966 GCA_964501495.1 uncultured Ramlibacter sp. | reverse complement strand
GGGCGCGGGCGTTGCCGGGGTTGGTCTCCAGGTGCAGCACGCGGTTGGCGTGGGCATAGAGCACCGGGTCGGACTTGACCTGCTCGTACGAGGGCAGGCGGATCACGGTGCGGTCACGCGGCGGCAGGCGGCGCTTGCCGACGAGGCCGTGATTGGGCATGAAGGTGAGCGGCTTCGCGCCGACCTCGGCCGGTGCGCTGTCAACGGCGGCCACGGCTGCAACGGCTTCAGCGCCCTCCCCCTCCTCCTTCGCGCAGGACTGGCCCTGGGCCTTGGCCTGGTCCGCGATGGTCATGTAGGGGTTGATGTGGTCATCGACCCGGCCCGGCTGGTCGACCTCGGTCGAATCGATCTCGAACCAGCCCTCGGGCGTCTCGCGGCGGATGAAGGCGGTGCCGCGCACGTCGGTGATCTGCGACACCGGCTCGCGCGCCGCCAGGCGGTGCGCGATCTCGATGATGGCGCGCTCGGCGTTGCCATACAACAGCAGGTCGCACTTGGCGTCGACCAGGATGGAGCGGCGGACCTTGTCCGACCAGTAGTCGTAGTGGGCGATGCGGCGCAGGCTGCCTTCGATGCCGCCCATGATGATGGGGACGTCGTTCCAGGCTTCGCGGCAACGCTGCGAATACACCAGCGAGGCGCGGTCGGGGCGCTTGCCGCCGATGTCGCCAGGGGTGTAGGCGTCGTCGCTGCGGATCTTCCGGTCGGCGGTGTACCGGTTGATCATCGAGTCCATATTGCCCGCGGTCACCCCGAAGAACAGGTTCGGCTTGCCCAGCGCCTTGAACGGGTCGGCGCTTTGCCAGTCGGGCTGGGCAATGATGCCGACGCGGAAGCCCTGCGCCTCCAGCGTGCGGCCAATGACTGCCATGCCGAAGCTGGGGTGGTCGACGTAGGCGTCGCCGGTGACGAGAACGATGTCGCAGCTGTCCCAGCCGAGCTTGTCCATCTCCTCCCGGCTCATGGGCAGGAAGGGGGCCGTGCCAAAGCGCGCCGCCCAGTACTTGCGGTAGCTGGTGATCGGCTTGGCCTGGCGGGGGAAGAAGGAGACGTCGACGGGGGCGTTCATGGGGCCCGCCGATTCTACGAGCCGGCCCTGTCCGGGCCGGGGCCGGCAGCCCCTTGGGCTCACCCGGCCGAGGGATTCAGGCGACCTGGGGCTCGAACTGCACCCCGGACGACCAGCGGGGATGGAGGCCGCCAAGCTGGTCGAGCACCCAGACACCCTGAGGCAGGTCCTGGACGCCAAGGCGGAATTCGTCGGAGAGCTTGACCACCTGGGCCCGGTCTGCGGCGTTCCAGTGTCCCAGGTCCAGCCCCAGGGCCCAACGCGCCGGCTCGGCGCCGTAGCGGCGGGCGCCAGCCCGGGCCGATGCGTGCTCGAGGTCACTGAATTCGCGCAGGCGCTGGCGCAGCAGGACCGGCAGGGCCTCCAGGGGGATCTCCTCCACCCCCATGCCGATCGCGTTGTCCCCGAGCATCACGAGGGCGACCTGGCCCGGCTCGAGCGCCGCGACCAGGCCACGGGCCGGTGCCTGATCCCGCGCAAAGGCCACCAGGCCCTCGCCGGCCAAGGGGCGTAGCAGGCCCCGACACACGGACTGGCCGTCCACCACCAGCCGACCCGGGACGACCGGACCCGAGATGACGGCTGCGCCCGCGAACCCGGAGGTCACCCCGGCCTCAGCAGGCGCCAGCAGGTGCAGGCCGGCGGCGTTCGTGGAGTCACCGGCCGACGCGTGCCGGTGATCGAAGGGGGAGTCGGGGTGGGAATGGGAGGGGGAAGAGTGGGGAAAGCCGGAGCGATCCCCGGGGGTGCCGAGCCCTGTGTTGGGCCAGCTTGCGCCCGGCAAGGCCGGCCAGGCGCCGGTGCCGGCAGTAATCGGTCGCGTCATTGCATTTCCTCCCTCATCCCGTCAAATTTCCGCCGCGCATTGTTGAGGGCTTGCTTCACTGTGCCTGACCCTTTCCTTGAAGGGAGACCGTCAGACTGCCGCCCCGCGCACTTTGACCCGGGCAGCCCGGCCCTTCTCACCCGTCCTCGCGTGTCCCGGGCACTGCCCGTGGCCCTGTGCTAGAACCGATTCCCGTGCCCTCCCATTCGCCTGAACGGACCGGACAGCCCGACGCCTCGATGGCCTCGGCAGCCCCTTCCGCACCGACCGTCCCCCCGACCACCAGCGCAGCTTCTGAGGAAGTCCGCGAGACGGCGGCCTGGACGGTGGCGGTCCGAGTGCTGTGCGACCTGACCGCCCGCGCAGGCGACCTGGACCTGCGGTTCACCCCGTCCCCGACCGCCACCGAAGGCATCGAGGGCCATCAGCGGGTCGCCGCCGGCCGGGGGCCGGGCTACGAAACCGAGATCGCGCTGGAGGCCCGCGTCGAGGGGCTGCGGGTGCGCGGGCGGGCCGATGGCTTCGACCCGGTCCGCGGACGGCTGGAGGAGATCAAGACGCACCGCGGCGACCTCGGGCGGCAGCCCGCCCACCACCGGCACCTGCATCAGGCCCAACTCGAGTGCTATGGGGCGATGTTCTGCGCGGACCGCGGCCTGGACCGCATCCGCCTCGCGCTCGTCTACCTCGACATCGGCACCGGGACGGAAACCCTCATCGAGGAGGAGCGGGAGGCCACAGAACTGCAGGCCGCCTTCGAGGCGCGCTGCCAGGCCTTCATGGCCTGGGCGAGGCAGGAGGCGGCGCACCGACAGGCCCGTGATGCGGCGCTCGCGCCCCTGGGCTTTCCACATCCGAGCTTCCGCGAAGGCCAGCACGCATTGGCCGCCGCGGTCTGGCGCGCGGCCTCCCAGGGTCGGCCCCTGCTGGCCCAGGCGCCGACCGGCATCGGCAAGACCCTGGCCACGCTCTACCCCCTGCTGAAGGCCGCGCCGGGCCAGCAGCTGGCGCAGGTGTTCTTCCTCACCGCGCGCACGCCGGGCCGGCAGCTGGCGCTGGATGCACTCACGACCTTGCGCCGATCCGGCGCGAAGCCGCTGCGGGTGCTGGAGCTCACTGCCCGCGAAAAGGCCTGCGAGCACCCGGACAAGGCCTGCCACGGTCAGTCCTGCCCGCTGGCCCATGGCTTCTACGACCGCCTGGGCGGCGCGCGCGCGGCTGCACTGGCCGCCGGCGACATGGCCGCGCCGGCCCTGCGCGCGCTGGCGCGGGAGCACCAGGTCTGCCCCTACTGGCTGGCCCAGGACCTGATGCGATGGGCCGACGTGGTGGTGGGCGACTACAACCACTTCTTCGACGTGAGCGCCGGGCTGCACGCGCTGGCGCAGGAGGCCGAGGGCCGCTGCGCGGTCCTGGTCGACGAGGCCCACAACCTGCCTGATCGCGCCCGGCAGATGTACAGCGCGAGCCTCCATGAGGACCGCTGGCGCGGCCTCAAGCACGTGGCCACCGGCCCCTTGCGCCGCCCGGTGCTGGGCCTGCTGCGGGCCTGGCGTGACCTGCTGAAGGAGGGCAAGCGCCAGGATGAAGACGGGGATGAAGCGCAAGCCGGGCGAGGGCACGCCGGCATGGGCCGTGAACCGGGGCTGGTCCGACAGAGGGACAAGGACGCGCGGCTGGCCGATCAAAGACCGGCGCAGGACTATCGCGTGCTGGACGCGCCGCCTGATGCCCTGCTCAAGGCCCTGGCCTTGTGCAGCGCCGCCCTCGCCGATGCGCTGGAGGGCGACGGCGCGACGCCCTCCCCCCATGCCGCGCAGCTGCAGGAGGCCTGGTTCGAAGCCCTGGCCCTGCTGCGGCTGTCCGAGCGCTTCGGCTCGCACTCCTGCTATGACCTGCAGATTGAAGGCGCAGGAAGCCGGCTCCACTCGGTCCTCACCTTGCGCAACCTGCTGCCGGCCCCTCATCTGGAGCCGCGCTGGCAGGCGGCGCACTCCGCCGTCCTGTTCTCCGCCACGCTCGGGCCGGAGCGCTTCATCCGCGACCAGCTCGGGCTGCCGAAAGACGCCGCCTGGGTCGACCTGCCCTCCCCCTTCCGCGCCGAGCAGCTCCAGGTGCGGCTGGTGCCGCAGGTCTCGACCCGCTGGACCGACCGGGCCCGCTCTGTCGCGCCGATCGCCATCCTGATCGCCCGCCAGTGGCGGGAGCGGCCCGGCAACTACCTGGCCTTCTTCAGCAGCTTCGACTACCTGATGCAGGTGGCCGAGCGGCTGGCGAGCGAGGCCCCCGACATCCCGCAATGGCAGCAATCGCGCCGCATGGACGAAGGCGAGCGGCGCGCCTTCATCGACCGCTTCACCCCCGGCGGGCAGGGCGTGGGCTTTGCCGTGCTCGGGGGCGCCTTCGGCGAGGGCATCGACCTGCCGGGCGACCGCCTGGTGGGCGCCTTCATCGCGACGCTGGGCCTGCCCCAGGTCAACCCGGTCAACGAGCAGCTGCGGCAGTGCCTGCAGCAGGCCTTCGGCCAAGGCTTCGAGGACGCCTACCTGGTGCCCGGCCTGCGCAAGGTGGTCCAGGCGGCAGGACGCGTGATCCGCACGCCCGAGGACCGTGGGGTGGTCTACCTGATCGATGACCGCTTCTGCCGGCCCGACGTGCGGGCCCTGCTACCCCCCTGGTGGGCGCCCGAGGTGTGGCGCCTGCCTGCCGCAGGGTAGGGCTGAGTGCCGGTATGGCTCACGGCCACGCGACCGAATGGCCCCCTGGGGCCGCTCAGGCAACCCTGAGGCTGCAGGGAAATCCGCCCTTGGCCACACTCGCGCCATGGCTGACCCGCTCGTTTTTTTCTTCCTCTTGGGCGCGTTCGCCCGCCTCGTCCGAAGCGACCTCAAGCTGCCCGACGGCCTCTACGACATCCTCGCCTTCTATCTGCTGCTGGCCATCGGCCTCAAGGGCGGCGTGGAGCTGAGCCGGCAACCGATGGCGGAGCTGCTGCCGCAGATCGCGGCCTGCATCGGCCTGGGCCTGCTGATCCCGTTCCTGCTGGTGCCCATCCTCCGCGGGCTGGGGTTCAACCGCGCCGACAGCGCCTCGCTGGCCGGTCATTACGGGTCGGTGTCGGTGGTGACCTTCGCGGTGGTGCTCTCCCAGCTACAGAAGCAGGGCATCGCGGTCGAGGCCCATGCACCGCTGTGGGTGGCGCTGATGGAGGCGCCCGGTCTGGTCACCGCGATCTTTCTGGCCCGCTGGCCCCGCCGGGCGGGCGAGTCCACGCCATGGAAGGAGCTGGGCCACGATGTGTTCCTTGGCAAGTCCGTGCTGCTCCTGGTGGGCGGGCTGGCCATCGGCACCGCCCTGGGCGATACGGGCCTGGCCAGCATGCAGGCCGTGTTCATCGACCCCTTCCGGGGCGTGCTCGCCCTCTTCCTGCTGGAGCTGGGCCTGGTGGTGGGCGAGCGCCTGCCCGAGGTGCGCAGGCACGGCTTTAAGCTGGTGGGCTTTGCGCTGCTGGCGCCTGTCGGTTTGGCCCTGCTGGGCGGATGTGTGGGAGCGCTGATGGGCCTGGGCGCGGGCGGCATCACCGTCATGGCCACGCTGGCGGCCAGCGCGAGCTACATCGCGGCACCGACTGCGATGCGGATCGCGGTCCAGGAAGCCGATGCGGCGCTGTCGATCACCGCGGCGCTGGCCATCACCTTCCCCTTCAACTTACTGCTGGGCATCCCGCTCTACACGCAGCTGGGCCAGTGGCTCTCCCGCCAGGTGGCCGGATGAAAATCGCCGCCAGGGTGGCGGGCCTGGCGGCGACTGTTGAACGGGGTTCTACGGGCGTTACTGGGTCACGCAGACCGATTTGATCTGGCCCACGGGTGGGACGCTCGCGCAAGCGCCTCTGTCAAGCGGACCGGTCAAGGCTTTGGGCCGGCGACAGTGCTGACCGACACCTCGCCTGTACCTGTTTGGCCTTGGGCCGCCGCCTGCTCTTCGGCAGCCTTGGCCGCGGCGGCGGCCATCATGCGCAGCTGGTGGCGCTTCTTGCCTGCGGCGCGGGCCTCTTCGCTGGTGAAGCGATGCGCCCTGCCGTGCTCATGGGCCGCCTTGCCGCCCATGCTCGCGATCTCGCGCTTCTTTTCGGGACTCAGCACCGCGAAACCTCGCTTGGCGCGCGCGGGCGGTGGAATCAGGGCTTCCGCTTCGGCCGGGGTGAGCTTGACTGGGGCTGCGGGCTCTGGGGATGGGCGACCGTTGGCAGCCGGGATGTTGTCCATGGTAGGGGCTCCTGTGTGTGGTGGGACATGGATGAGGCTGCGCATTCTCATGAGCCAAACCGTCCTCCGTGTGCCCTCCACCTGAAAATCAGCCCCGGTCCTACACGCTCAAATCCCCAGCCAGAAGGGCCTTCAGGCCCGCCTCATCGATGATCAGAATGCCCAGCTCTCGGGCCTTGTCGAGTTTGCTTCCCGCCTCCGAGCCGGCCACCACGACAGTCGTCTTTTTGCTCACGGATCCGGCCACCTTCGCGCCGGCCGCCTCGAGCAGTTCCTTGGCCTCGTCCCGGCCCATGGTCGGCAAGGTTCCCGTCAGTACCACGGTCTTGCCGGCGAGGATCTGAGGGGTCGAATTCGCCGGCTCGCCCTCTGGCCACTCCAGGCCGCAGGCGCGCAGGTCGGCCAGCACCTCCCGGTTGTGCGGCTGGGCAAAGAAGCGGTGAATGCTCTCGGCCACGACCGGGCCGACGTCGGGCACCTGGAGCAGCTGGTCCGCGTTCGCTTCCAGGATGCCGTCGAGCCGGCCGAAGTGGCGGGCGAGGTCGCGCGCGGTGGCCTCGCCCACATGGCGGATGCCGAGGGCGAAGAGGAAGCGCGGCAAGGTGGTGGACTTGGACTGCGCCAGGCCGTCCAGCAGGTTGCGCGCCGATTTTTCGCCCATCCGGTCGAGGCCAGCGAGCTTGTCGAGGTCGAGGCGGTAGAGGTCGGGCAGGGTCTGCACCAGGCCGGCGTCGACCAGCTGCTCGACCAGCTTCTCGCCCAGGCCTTCCACATCCATGGCCCGGCGCTGCGCGAAGTGCAGCAGGGCCTGCTTGCGCTGCGCGCCGCAGAACAGGCCGCCGGAGCAGCGCCAGTCGGCCTCGCCCTCCTCCCGCACCGCCTCGCTGCCGCAGACCGGGCAGCGGCGCGGCATGGCGAAGGCGGCCGCGCCCTCGCGGCGGCTGCCGGGAACGACGGCCACCACCTCGGGGATCACGTCGCCGGCGCGGCGCACGATGACCTGGTCGCCCACCCGCACGTCCTTGCGCAGCACCTCGTCCTCGTTGTGCAGCGTGGCGTTGCTCACGGTCACGCCGCCGACAAAGACTGGCGCAAGGCGCGCCACCGGGGTGAGCTTGCCGGTGCGGCCGACGAAGACGTCGATCGACTCCACCGTGGTCACCTGCTCCTGGGCGGGGAACTTGTGCGCCACCGCCCAGCGCGGCTCGCGGGTGACGAAGCCCAGGCGCTGCTGCAGCGGCAGGCTGTCGACCTTGTAGACGACGCCGTCGATGTCGAAGGGCAGTCCGTCGCGGGCCTGGCCCACGTCCTGGTGATAAGCCACCAGGGCCTCGGCGCCTGCGCACAGACGGATGCGGTCGGACACCGGCAGGCCCCAGGCCTTGAAGGCCTGCAGCACTTCATGGTGCGAGGAGAAGCTGGGGCCACCCGACTCCGGCGGCGAGATCTCGCCCCAGCCGTAGGCGAAGAAGGACAAGGGCCGCTGGCGGGCGATGGCCGGGTCGAGCTGGCGCACCGCGCCGGCGGCAGCGTTGCGCGGGTTGACGAAGGTCTTCTCGTTCTTCTCGCCACGGGCGATGCGCTCACGCTGCGATTCGTTCAGGCGCTCGAAGTCGTCGCGGCGCATGTAGACCTCGCCGCGCACCTCCAGCACCGGCGGCGCGCCGGCGGGCAGGCGCAGCGGAATCTGGCCGATGGTGCGGATGTTCTGGGTCACGTCCTCACCCACCTCGCCGTCGCCACGGGTGGCGGCCTGGACGAGCACGCCCTGCTCGTAGCGCAGGTTGATGGCCAGGCCGTCGAATTTCAGCTCGGCGACATAGGTGACCGGCGGCTCGGACTCCGCCAGACCCAGCTCGCGCCGCACCCGGGCGTCGAAGTTGCGGGCGCCGCTGGCCTCGATGTCGGTCTCGGTGCGGATGGACAGCATCGGCACTCGGTGGCGCACCTTGGCGAACCCGTCCAGCACCTGCCCGCCGACGCGCTGGGTGGGCGAGTCGGGGCTCTGCAATTCGGGATGGGCGGCCTCCAGGGCCTGCAGCTCCTGGAAGAGCTTGTCGTACTCGGCGTCCGGAATGTCCGGTTCGTCGAGCACGTAGTAGCGATGGGCGTGGTGATGCAGCAGCTCGCGCAGCGCATCGGCCCTTTCCTGCGCGGCGGCGGGCACGGGCATGGGAAGTCCTGAGGGGAGTTAGCTGAAGAGTCGGCGCGCCTGGGGCGAGCCGGCCGAGAGGTCGCGCGCGTCCAGGGTGTCGTAGAGCGACTCGAGGTCGGCAGCAATCGCGTCGAGCGACTCGGGGCGGATCGGCTGTCCGTGGTCGTCGGTCAGCACGCCGTCCATGGCGCGGGCGAGGAAGTCCGCCGCCTCACGCATGCGGGCGAAGGGCTGCTCGCTGCGCGGCACCTGGGGCACGTCGACGCTGAGCGTGAGCATGTGCAGCGCGGCCTGGGCGGGGTCCTCGGCCAGGGCCGCGTGGGTGTCGAAGGACAGGCTGAGGATGGGCTGGGCCTGGGGCGAGACGATGGGCAGCACCATGCGGCCGGGGATCACGCCGGGCACGAAGCCCAGGCGGGCCGCGTGCTGGTGCACGAAGCCCGGGCTCCAGGCGGTGCCGCGGGCGCGCAAGGTCAGACTGAGCTGGGCGTCGTGGGCGCCGGCGAACTGGTCGAGCTCACGGGCACGGGCGACCTCGTCGCGCATCTCGGGGAAATCAATGTCGCCGTCGACCGCATCGGCGAAGGCCTGGGCCTTGACCACGAACTCGGAGAACTCGATCTCGTTGAGCGGCCCGTTGCGGTT
>CAZCTU010000053.1:0-8991 GCA_964501495.1 uncultured Ramlibacter sp. | reverse complement strand
TCCAGCCCCTCTTCAGGACCGCCTCCGAACAACCGCTTTGTGAGCAGCGAAGCCCGCCAGTATACATCGTTTTCCCCGGTCTCCAGAACTTGTTGAGTTCTTCGACTTTCGTGCCGCCGGACTGACCGGCGACCCGGCGATGCTGCCTCCTGGGAGGAACATCTGCCTTCGATGTCTGCGAGGGAGCGGATTATGGGGGTGCTTTGGGCCATTCCGGCCCTATGAACACTTGGTTACAGAGCTTCGGCCTCGCGCCCTTGGGCGAGGAGGTCCCAAGGGCGGGTGATACGCTCGCCCGGATTCTCTGGACTCCCAAGCGGCCCTGTTCGGTGCGCTCCTCATGGCTCTTCTCACTCTTTCCCAAGCCCAGCTCGCATTCGGTCATGTGGCTCTCCTGGACAAGGCCGACTTCGCCCTGGAGTCGCAGGAACGCGTCGGCCTGATCGGCCGCAATGGGACGGGGAAGTCCTCCCTTCTCAAGATCCTGGCCGGACTGGAGAAGCCCGACGACGGGCTGCTTCAGCAACAACAGGGGCTGCGGCTGGCCTATGTGCCCCAGGAGCCCGACCTCCGCCCGGAGGCGACGGTGTTCGAGGCGGTACGCGAGGGGCTGGGCAACTTGCTGGTGCTGCTCGACGCCTATACAGAAGGAAGCGGCGACCTGGACAGCCTCCAACGCGAGATCGAGGCCCAGGATGGGTGGAACTGGGAGCAGCGGGTGGACGAGACCCTGCATCGGCTACGACTCCCGCGCGACGCCCGCGTGGACACGCTCTCGGGCGGGACCCGCAAGCGGGTGGCGCTCGCCCAGGCCCTGGTCACGCGGCCCAGCGTCCTGCTGCTGGACGAGCCGACCAACCACCTGGACCTCGACGCGATTGAATGGCTGGAGGAATTGCTGCTCGACTTCAAAGGCAGCGTGGTGACGATCACCCACGACCGCGCCTTCCTGGACCGCATCGCCACACGGATCGTCGAGCTCGATCGCGGGCAGCTGCGGAACTACCCGGGCAATTTCAGCCGCTACCAGGTATTGAAGGAAGAGCAGCTGGCCCAGGAGAGCGTGATCAACGCCAAGGCCGACAAGCTGCTGGCGCAAGAAGAAGTGTGGATCCGCAAGGGCGTGGAGGCGCGGCGAACCCGGGCGCAAGGCCGGATCACCCGGCTGGAGCGACTGCGCGCCAACCGCGCGGCACGGCGGGAGTCCCTGGGGCGGGTCAAGCTGGATGTGGCGACCGGCTTGCCGAGCGGAAAGATCGTCGCCGAGCTCGCGGGCGTGAGCAAGGCATTTGCCGGTCCGGAAGGCGCCGGCGCCCGGACGGTGGTGCGGGACTTCTCCGCCACGCTGCTGCGGGGGGACAAGATCGGCCTGGTCGGGCCCAACGGCGCGGGCAAGACCACGCTGCTCAAATTGATCCTGGGCGAGCTCGAACCCGACAGCGGGCAGGTGCGGCGAGGCGCCAACCTGGAGGTCGCCTATTTCGACCAGATGCGGGACGCGCTGGACCTGGACGCGACCCTGGAGGACTTCATCAGTCCCGGCAGCGAATGGATCGAGATCGGCAACCAGCGCAAGCACGTCAAGAGCTACCTGGGCGACTTCCTCTTCTCGCCGGCGCGGGCCGGGTCGCCCGTCCGGTCCCTCTCCGGGGGGGAACGCAACCGGCTGCTGCTGGCCCGCCTGTTCGCGCGACCGGCCAACGTGCTGGTGCTGGACGAGCCGACCAACGACCTCGACATCGACACCCTCGAGCTGCTGGAGGAACTGCTGCAGGCCTATGAGGGCACGGTGTTCCTCGTGAGCCACGACCGCAGCTTCCTGGACAACGTGGTCACCAGCACGCTGGTGTCCGAGGGCGACGGCCGCTGGCGCGAGTACGAGGGCGGCATCCAGGACTGGCTGACCCAGTCGCGCCGCGCCCAGGCCCTGGCCGCGGCCAAGGCGCCGGCCCCCGAGAAGAAGGCGACAGCCGCGCCGGCAGCCGAACCTTCGGCCCCAACGACAGATGGCGCGTCAGGCGCGCCCGCCGCCGGGCGCACGAAAAAACTGAGCTACAAGGACCAGCGCGAGCTTGACGCGCTGCCGGCCCTGATCGAGGCGCTGGAGACCGAGCAGAAGTCGATCCAGGCGCAACTGGCCGACGGCCGCCTTTACCAGACCGACGGCGCGCGGGCGGCGCAGCTGGCGGAGCGCAGCGTGAAGATCGAGGACGAACTACTGCACGCGCTCGAGCGCTGGGAGGCGCTGGGCGCGTGAATTCGAGCGAGCTGAGCGCCCTGATCCTGTTCGCGACGGCGATGAGTTTTTCGCCGGGGCCCAACACCACACTCTCCACGGCGCTGGCGGCCAATCGCGGGCTGCGTCGGGCGCTCGGCTTTTGCCTGGCGGTGCCGACCGGCTGGACGCTGCTGCACCTGGCCTGCGGCTTCGGCCTGGGCGCCCTGGTGCTGAACGTGCCCCTGCTGCGGTGGGCGGTGAAGGGCGTGGGTACCGGCTACATGGCCTGGCTGGCCTGGCGGCTGCTGCGGCAAACCTCGCTCAGCGCCGCAGCGGACGACCGCGCCCTCGGCGTCGGCTTCCTGCAGGGCGTGAGCCTGCAATTCGTGAACATCAAGGCCTGGATGCTGGCGCTGACGGTCACCGCAGGCTGGGTGGTGAACGCCGGCGGGGAGGTGGCCTCCAACCCAGGCGAGCGCCTGGCCATCGTGGTTCCGCTGATGGCCTTCTTTGCCTTCAGCAGCAACTTCACCTATGCGCTCGCGGGCTCGCTGCTGCGGGGCTGGCTCGAGGTCGGCAACCGCCTGCGATGGTTCAATCGGGTCCTGGCCTGCGTATTGGCGGCGACGGGCGCCTGGATGCTCACGGTCTGAGCGCCTGACGTCGCAGGCGCAGAGGCCTGCGACGCCCTCGACCGGATCGAGCCGGACCGGGATGAATCACGCCGGATGGTGGCCAACGCCGCAGGTATCTGCGGCCGAGTGAGGACTTGCCGCCTTGCGCCGCCGCGGACGCAGTCACCGCGGCGACGGCCAGCGGGGGAGGCGCTTGCAACAATGCCGCCCATGGGAAGCCTCTACCTCGTGCGCCACGGCCAAGCCTCCTTCGGGGCCGCCGATTACGACCAGCTCAGTGAGCTGGGCCACCGCCAGGGTCGGCGCCTGGGCGAGTACTTCGCCGCGCGAGGGCAGCGCTTCGACGCCATCCTGGTCGGCACCCTGCGCCGGCACCGGCAAACGCTGGACGCGATCGTCGAGGGCATGGGCGGCGCGGCACCCGAGGCGCTGGAATGGCCGGGCCTCAACGAATACGACAGCCATGCGGTGATCGAGGCGATCCACCCGGCGCCGCTGGAAAAGCCGGAGACCCCCGAGGCCTACCGCCACCATTTCCGCCTGCTGCGCGATGGGCTGACCCAATGGATGGCGGGCGTGGTCACCCCGCGCGGCATGCCCAGCTACGATGATTTCGTGACCGGTGTGACAAGCGCCCTGGACCATGTGCGCGCCCGTCACCATGGCCAGTCGGTGCTGGTGGTGAGCAGTGGTGGCCCGATCTCCACCGCGGTGGGACGGGTGCTGCAGTCCCCGCCCGAAACGACCATCGAACTCAATCTGCGCATTCGCAACACCGCGGTCACCGAGTTCGCCTTCACGCCCAAGCGGCACATGCTCCTCACCTACAACACGCTGCCCCACCTGGACGGGTCGGCCTTCAGCGACTGGGTCACCTACACCTGAGACGCCCCGGCGCTCGGGCGCCCGACGGGATCGCCACACCCGTGGGCGCTGCTGCACGCGTGTCGGTACGGGCAAGTCCCGGCACCGCCGCTAAACTGGCGGCCGTCTCATGAACACGCCCGTCTCCCGCCCCCGCGACGCGTCCAGCAGCCCGGCCCCCGACCAGGACCGCTGGCAGGTGATCTGCCTGTGCGCCGAGTGGTGCGGCACCTGCCGCGAGTGGCGGCCGCAGCTGGCGACCCAGGCCGCCCTGATGCCGGGCGTGCAGTTCGCCTGGGTGGACGTGGAGGACCAGGCCGATGCGATGGGCGACCTGGACATCGAGACCTTCCCCACCCTGCTCGTCGCCCAGGGCGACCGCGCCCGTTTCCTCGGGCCGGTGCTGCCCACCGCTTCCGCCATCGGCCGGCTGCTCGAAAGCCTGCGCGGCGATCCGCGCGCGGGCAATGCGTCGGCGGAAGCGGACGACCTGCTCGCGCGCCTGCGCGAAGCCGGCACCCCGCCGGTGTGACCGCGGGCTCCGGTCCTACAAAGCTCTAGTGCCCATCCTGACGAGCGCCGCATGGTTGCGGCCTCTCAATGGATGCGTGATCGGCAGTGGGCCGGTCATGCATTCCTCCACAGCCATCGCTTTCTTCAAGGAGTACCCATCATGGCTTCCAGCAACCAGGGCAAGGGCGGCAGCTCCAACCGGGGCTTCGCGTCCATGGATCCGCAACGACAGCGCGAAATTGCCAGCCAGGGCGGACGGGCCGCCCACGAGAAGGGCACCGCCCACGAGTTCAGTTCCGAGGAGGCCCGAGAGGCCGGCCGCAAGGGCGGACAGGCGCGCAGCCAGAACAACCGCGCCAACAAGTCCCGCTGAAATGCCCCGCTGAATTCAGCCCGCCACGGGCTGGACCGGAATCACACGGCCCGCCGGCCGCGCCGCGCGGGCCCGCAACTGGCCGCAGCCGCCGTCCACGTCCTGGCCGGCCGACTGCCGCAGCTTGGTAAGCACGCCCGCCCGGTGCAGGTGCCGGGCGATGGCCGCCGCCTTCTCCCAGGAGGGGCGCTGGAAGTCCAGCCCCTCGACCCGATTGAAGGGAATCATGTTCAGGACGCCGTACTTGCCTTTGAGCAGGCGGACGATGCCCTCGAGTTCGTCCTCGCCGTCGTTGACACCTTCGATCAGCGTCCACTGGTACTGGATCGGGTAGCCGCTGGCGCGCGCGTAGCGCTCGCCAGCCTCGACGATCTCCTCCGGCGACAGGCGGGGGGCGCGTGGCAGGAGCTGCTCGCGCAGGTCGGCGCGGGTGGTGTGCAGCGACAGCGCCAGCGCCGGCTTGACCGCCTGCAGCGGCAGCTGCTCGAACACCCGCGGGTCGCCGACGGTGGACAGCACCAGGTTCTTGTGGCCGATGTTGCCCACGGTCCCCAGCAGGTGGATGGTCTCGAGCACCTGCTCGAGGTTGTGGGCCGGTTCGCCCATGCCCATGAAGACCACCTTGCGCACCGGCCGGCGCTGGCGGGCGAGCACCACCTGGGCCACCATCTCGCCGCTGGTGACCTGGCGCACCAGGCCCTCGCGGCCGGTCATGCAGAACACGCAGCCCACCGCGCAGCCCACCTGGCTGGAAATGCACAGGCCCTCGCGGGGCAGGAGCACGCTCTCGACCGACTGGCCGTCGGCCAGTTCGACCAGCAGGCGCTCGGAGCCGTCCTCGCCGGGGTGGACCGACTTCAGGCGGGCCAGGGCGGCCAGCTCGGACTCGATCTGCGGCAGCTGCGCGAGCAGCGCATGAGGCATGAAGTCCTGCAGGCGGCGCGGGCCCTTGTCCTGCGGCAGGGCCTGCGACCACAGGCGCAGCACCCGGTGTTCGTGCCGGGGGCCGGCGCCCAGGGCGCGCAGGCGTTCACGCAAGGTCTCGATCCGCATGCCGCGATTATCCCGGCGTGCGGACCGGAACACCGACGATGCCGACCATCGCCGCGCGCCCGCGCCGGAGGCACGCCAGCACAGGGCGCGCCCCGAGCCCCCGTGCGCTCACCCCGGCTGACGCTGCGGCTTGCCGCTGCCGCCGCCCTGCGGGCCGCTGGCCTGGGACTGGTGGGAGCGATCGGGCTCGGCCGGCTCGGAGATGTCGCCCAGGGACTGGCCCACCTGGTGATGCGCCTGGGGCTCCGACGCCGCCTGCTTGGCGGCGATGTCGCCCAGCGACACGATGCCGACGAGGCGGTCGTTGCGGTCGACGACCGGCAGGCGGCGGACCTTGGCCTGGCCCATTTCGCGCAGCACCTCCTGCACGTCGTCGTCCTCGCGCACGGTGCGCACATGCGCGCTCATGACGTCGGAGAGCTTGCACTGGCGCAGGTCCATCTCCTGGGCCACGCCGCGCACGACGATGTCGCGGTCGGTCACCATGCCGACGAGGCGGTCGCCGTCGCACACCGGCACCGCGCCGATATTGAGTTCGTCCATCGCCTGGGAGGCGGCCACCAGGTTGTCGTCGGGCCGCATGGTGCGCACCCCGCGGGTCATGACGTCTGCCACTGTGCTCATTGCTCATCTCCTTGCCGGGCCGGCGGGATGCCGGCCTGTCCCTGCAATCTAGGCAGGGTGAGCCGGGGCGTCGTCGGCAGGCGCGGAAGCTGGCGTAGGAGGCGGGCGTGGGCCGCAGGCCCGACGCGCGGTCTAACGATCAGCGCAGAAGGGTCAGCGCGGGATCTCGGGGTCGGCGCGTAGCGTCGACAGCGGCAGGCGCGCCACCTCCTGGAGCAGGGCCGCCAGCTGCAGACCGGCTGCCTCGACCAGGGCCCGGCCCTTGCCTTCGGTGGCGGCAGCCGCATTGCCGGCGGCGCCCGCCGGGTGGTAGTCCTGCATCTGCCAGCCGAGCTTGGCGCTGCGGCCATTGCCCAGAATGGGGAACTGGGCGGCACGCTCCTGCGAGGCCGAGCGGAAGTCACGGGCCTGGCTCATGTCCACCGTGTGCGGCCGCAGGGCCAGCATCATCGAGGTCTCCATATCGCCGCCGTGGATGCCGAAGCGGTGCTCGGCGGGCGGGAACAGCCCCTCGACCGCCTCGCCCAGGGGCAGGGTGTACCAGTTGGTCGAGAAGCAGATCAGGTCGCAACGGGCGCGCAGCTCGCGGGCGACGATGTCCATGATGCTCACCTGCCCGCCGTGCGAATTGAACAGGACCAGCTTGCGCACGCCCGCGCGCGCCACCGACTCGCCGATCTCGGTCCAGAGGCGAATGGTGGTCTCCGCCGACAGGGTCAGGGTGCCGGGAAAGCGCACATGCTCGTCGCTCTTGCCCACCGCCTGGGTCGGCAGGAACAGCACCGGCACCGAATCGGGCAGGTGCGGCAGGCAGGCCTGGATCACACCCTCGACCAGGTCGGTGTCCACGCTCACCGGCAGGTGGGGGCCATGCTGCTCGATGGCGGCCACCGGCAGGACGGCCACGGTCTGTTCGGCCACGCCCGAGGCCTGGCGCCGGGCAAAGTCGCGGGTGGACAGGTCGACCCAGAAACGGGAAGGGGTGCTCATGGCGCCCATTATTACGGCCCCGGCCCAGGGGCTTGGGCCAAGCCGCGACAATGCGGGCATGTCCGCCTACCCGCGCCCGATCCGCAGTCTGTTTCGCCACCTGCTCCTGGCCCTGGCCTTCGTCCTCGCCGGCCTGCTGGCAGCCTGGCCGGACAGCGCGCGCGCCGCCGACCGCAGCGTGGTCACCACCGAGCGGGTGCGCGCCGAACTGATCGCCCATGCGCCCGAGGGCGTGGGCCCGGGCCGGCCGGTCTGGGTCGGCCTGCGCATCACGCATCAGCCCCACTGGCACACCTACTGGCGCAACCCCGGCGACTCCGGCCTGCCCACCACCCTGGACTGGACGCTGCCCGCGGGTGTGAGCGCCGGCGAGATCGCCTGGCCCGTGCCCGGGCGGCTGCCAGTCGGCCCCCTCATGAACTACGGCTACGAGGGCACGGTGCTCCTGCCGGTGCCGCTCACCCTCGCGCCCGACTTCAAGCCCTCGCCGCTGGCGCCGCAACTCAAGATCGCGCTGCAGGCCCAGTGGCTGGTGTGCAAGACCGAGTGCATCCCCGAATCCGGCAACTTCGAGTTGCAACTGCCAGTGCAGGGCAGCACCGCGCTCCATGCCGCCGACTTTCAGGCCGCCTTCGACGCCGCGCCCCGGCCACTTCCGGGGACGGGTACCGGCAATGCCCCGGCGATGGAGAACGTGGCCCGGGTCGAGGGCCAGACGCTGCGCCTCGAACTGCGCGGCCTCCCGGTGGCCCTGCGGGGCAAGACGCTGGCGTTTTTCCCCGAGACCGCGGGCGTAATCGACAACGCCGCCCCCCTCACTCAGGCCTGGCAGGGCGCGGTCTGGACGGCCAGCCTGCCGCTGTCGGCCCACCGCGAGGCCTCGCCCGCGAAGATGGTGGTGGTGGTGGCCGAAGGCGGCCGCGGCTGGCGCGCCGATCTGCCGGTGTCGGGCACCTGGCCTCCGGCGGCCGCGCCCGCGGGCGGCGTGTCGCCGGCCCTGGCCGAGGCGCTGAAGCGCAATGCCGAGGCCGCCACGGCCCCGGCGGCGGCTGGCGCCTGGGTCACGGCGCTCCTCGGCGCGATCCTCGGCGGCCTGCTGCTCAATCTGATGCCCTGTGTCTTTCCGGTGCTGGCGGTGAAGGTGGTCGGCTTCGCCCGGCACGGCGGTGACCGGCGCCAGCAGGCGCTGGGTGGCCTCGCCTACACCGCCGGCGTGGTGGCGTCCTTCCTCGCCCTGGGCGGATTGATGCTGGCGCTGCGCGCCGGCGGCGAGCAACTGGGCTGGGGGTTCCAGCTGCAGTCGCCCGCGGTGGTGGCGGCGCTGGCGGCGCTGTTCACATTGATCGGCCTGAGCCTGGCCGGCCTGTTCGAATTCAGCATGGTGCTGCCGGCCGGCTGGGGCGGGCTGCAGCTGCGGCACCCGGTGGCCGACGCCGCGCTCTCGGGCGTGCTGGCGGTGGCGATCGCCTCGCCCTGCACGGCGCCCTTCATGGGCGCCTCCCTCGGCCTGGTGGTCACCCTGCCGGCGGCCCAGGGCCTGGCGGTGTTCGCCGCGCTGGGCCTGGGCATGGCCCTGCCCTACCTCGTCTTCAGCGCCTGGCCTGCGGCGGGCCGCTGGCTGCCGCGGCCCGGCCCCTGGATGGACCTGTTCCGCCGGCTGATGGCCTTCCCGATGTTCGCCACCGTGGCCTGGCTGGTGTGGGTGCTGGGACAGCAAAGCG
>CAZCTU010000052.1:0-9040 GCA_964501495.1 uncultured Ramlibacter sp. | reverse complement strand
CCAGGCGGGGGCGCTGTTGGAGCCGCGGAAGTTGGCCAGCAGGCGCCGGCGGCCGGTGGCCACCTCGTGCACATAGACCACCGGCTTGCGCGACTCGAAGGACACGTAGGCCAGTTGCGCGCCGCTGGCCGACCAGGCCGGCGAGATGATCGGCTCGGGGCTCGCCAGCGCCGACTGGGCGTTCTCACCGTCGGCGTCGGCCACCCAGAGATTGAAGCGGCTGGCGCTGCGCGTCACGTAGGCGAGGCGGGTGGAGAACACACCGCGCTCGCCGGTGAGCTTTTCGTAGATGAAGTCGGCGATGCGGTGTGCCGCCAGACGCAGGTCCCCGGCGGTGACCGCGTAGCTTTGGCCGCCGAGGTCCTGGCCCTTGACCACGTCCCAGAGGCGGAAGCGGATGTCCCAGCGGCCGTCGGCGAGGCGGGTCACGCTGCCGGCCGAGAGCGCGTCGGCGCCGCGCTGGCGCAAGGCGGACAGGTCGGGGCGGGAGGTCTCGTCCAGCGACAGGCCGGCGACGTCGACGCCACGCAGCTGGCCGCTGCGCTCGAGGTCGGCGCGGACGATGGCCGAGATCTTCTGCGGCGCACCCTCCTCACCGCGCATCGGCGCAACGACGATGGGGACCTGGGTCAGGCCGACGCCGGAAACCTCGACGCGGAACTGGGCCAGGGCGGGCGCGGTGATGCCGGCGCCCAGCAGGCCCAGGGCCTGGCGGCGGCTGGCGGAAGAAAAAAGCGTCATGGTGTCATGTCTCCTTGGGGCCGCAGGGGTGTCACCCGGGCGTCCGCCATCAGGTCGGGGCGGGACAGGCCCACCGCGGCGCGACAGGTGCCCTCCTTCATGCGGGTCTCGACCCGCAGCCGGTTGGCAGACTCGTTGTCACGCGCATGTTCGCGGTGCCAGAGGTGCAGGACCTCGGTGGCCAGGTGCCCGTTCCTGCGGGCGAGCCCCTGATTGTGCAGCCTCAGGACCAGGTCCGCGTCCTCATGGCCCCAGCCGGCGAAGGTCTCGTCGAAGCCGTCGACGGCCTCCAGGTCGGACCACCACAGGCCGAAATTGCAGCTGCGGATGCCTTTCCAGGAAAACCGCGCCTGCGTGCGGCCCGGCAGGCCGGGCCATTGCACCAGATGGGCCAGCTTGTTGACTTCGCCAGACAGGCGAAGCCGGAGCCAGTCGCCGGCCGAGATGCGCATCGGGTCAATCTCCCGGGTCAATACGCGGGCGGTCAGTTCGGGGCTCATCAGCACCCGGCTGCCGTTGACGAAAGCGCCTGGACGGGCCAGGGCCCGGTGCGCGCGGACGAAACCGGGGCCGGGAATGCAGTCGCCGTCGAGGAAGACGATGTACTCGGCGCCCGACTCATGGGCAATGCGGGCACCCAGATTGCGCGCCTGCGAGGCGGTGAAGCCGGCGTCGGGGTGCCACACGTGCCAGGCGGGCGCGGCGCAGGACGGAAAACCGGCCTGCAGTGCCTCCACCTGCTCAGGACGGGAGCCGTCATCGGCCACCACGAGCACATCATCAGCGGCCAGCTGCGGCGTCAGGGCACGCAGCAGGGCCAGCAGCGCGTCGCTGCGGTTGTAGGTGAGGATGACGAAGCCGATGCGCATCAGCGGGGCAACTCCCGCTCAACTACGGGGGTGGGAGGATGGCCCGGCCCGGGCGCCTGCTGCATCAACCAGCGCTTGAGGTACCGGTAATAAGTGCCCTCGGCATTGGAAACGGCCAGCATGAAGCCGTAACGGCCATCGAGGAAACCCGCCTGCAGGAAATAGGTCCGCATGAAGGCCCACCAGCCACTGAGGACCGCGCGTGAAAAGCTCACCTGCTTCCCGCGGGCGGCCATGTCGCGGGCCCCCGCACTGGAGTAGCGATTGAGCTTGTCGACCACGGACTCGAGATCAGGAAAGCTGTAGTGGACAAGATGGGCCTGCAGGTCGGCCGTCGGGCCCTTGACCCGGATGGTCGCGTGAATCTCTGTTTCGGTGTACCGGGCCCGGCCGCGCCGCCCCAGTCGGATGTTGAGGTCGGGCCACCAGCCGCCATGACGCATGAACTGGCCGCAATAGGCGGACAGCCGGGGTACCCGGAAGGCGTCCACGTCCGGCCGCTCGATGGCCTGCCGGATTTCCGCCGCCAAATCGGGAGGAATGCGTTCGTCGGCATCGAGGGAGAAGAACCAATCGCCGCTCGCGCAGTCGATGGCGCGGTTCTTCTGGGGTCCGTCACCCGCCCAATCCATGACGTGGACAACGGCGCCCTCGGCTCGCGCCAGTTCGACGGTCGCGTCGGTACTGCCGCAATCGACCACCACCACTTCATCGGCGAAGCGGGCGGACCGGATGCAATCGGCAATATGCCGCGCTTCGTTCTTGGTGATGATGGTGACGGAAAGACGCTGCATGAAATCGCTGAGCTGGCAGACGAGATGGCCGGGAGGGCTCCGCAGAGCCATCCGGGTGTCGGCACCGAAGCCAGGCCGGACCAGGCCGGAGCGGCATAATCCGACGGTTTACCCTGCGGTGATTATTGCATCCCCATCCATGGACTCCCGCACTCCCGTGATCGTCGCTGGCGGCGCCGGCTACATCGGCTCGCACATGGTGCGCATGTTGCGCGAGCAGGGCTATCGACCCATCGCGGTGGACAACCTGGCCACTGGCCATGCGGACGCGGTACAGGGCGCCGAGTTCCGCGTCGGGGACATCGCCGACACCGCCTTCATGACCGCCCTCCTCCAGGAAACCCGACCCGCCTGCGTGATGCATTTCGCCGCCTCCAGCCTGGTCGGCGAGTCCATGCAGCAGCCTGGCAAGTACTGGCGCAACAACCTGGTCCAGACGCTCTCGCTGCTGGACACCCTGGTCGCCTGCGGCGTGAAGCACTTCATCTTCTCGTCCACCGCCGCCGTCTACGGCAACCCGGAGCAGGTGCCGATTCCCGAGTCGCACCCGACCCGGCCGATCAACCCCTACGGCCACAGCAAGCTGGCGGTGGAGCACCTGCTCAAGGACTATGAAGCGGCCCATGGCCTGCGCCACATCGTCCTGCGCTACTTCAATGCCGCCGGGGCGCATCCCGACGGCAGCCTGGGCGAGCGGCATGAGCCCGAGACCCACCTGATTCCCCTGGTGCTGCAGGTCGCTTCGGGCCGCAGGGCCGAAATCGCCCGCTTCGGCTCGCAGCACCCCACGCCCGACGGCTCCTGCATCCGCGACTACATCCACGTGCAGGACCTGTGCGAGGCCCACCTGCTGGCCCTCAAGCGGCTGGAAGCCGGCGGCGCCAGCGGCACCTACAACCTGGGCAATGGCCTGGGCCATTCGGTCAACGAAGTGATTGATGCCGCGCGGCGCGTCACCGGCCACCCGATCCCCTTGCGGGACGACCCGGCCCGCGCCGGTGACCCGCCGGTGCTGGTGGCCGACGCGAGTCGCGCCCGGACTGAACTGGGCTGGACACCCCGGCTCGGCGACATCGACACCATCATTGCCCACGCCTGGCAATGGGAGCGCCGGCAGGCCGGAGGCGTCCCGACGTGATACGGATCGACCTGTCGCCCCTGCGCTGGCTGCTGCCCCATTTCAAGGGCAGCCGGCGCTTCTGGGTCATTGCGGCCCTGGCCACCGCGATCACCTCCGCCACCGAGCCGGTAGTGCCCGACCTGCTCCGGCGCCTCCTGGACAATGGCTTCGCCGGCAGCGGCCTGCCCCTGTGGGCGGTGCCCGCCGCCTTGCTGGGTCTCTTCGCGGTTCGCGGCGCGGCCGGCTTCATTGCCGACATGGCCCTGGCCCGCCTGATCCAGGACGCCCTCCTCTCCCTGCGCCGGGCCATGTTCGAGCGGGTGCTGCATGCACGCCTGTCGCTGTTCGACAAGGAGACCGCTACTTCGCTCTCGAACACGGTGGTATTCGAAATGCAAAGCGGCTCCTGGCTGCTGGTGAACGCGGTCATGGCCCTGGTCAAGGACAGCCTGTCGGTGCTGGCCCTGCTCGCCTACCTGTTCTACCTGAACTGGCAGCTGACCCTGGTGGTCTTCGCGGTGGTGCCGGGCGTGGGCATCATCATGCGCACCCTGTCGCGGCGCCTGTATCGCATCGCACGCAGCACCCAGACGGCCACCAACGACCTGGCCTATGTGGTGGAGGAAAACGTCCTCGCCGCGCGGGTGGTGCGCCTGCACGGCGGCCAGCAGGACCAGGCCAAGCGCTTCTTCGGCCTGAGCCAGGTGCTACGCCGCCTCGCCCTCAAATCGGCCGTGGCGCAGGCGGCCATCACCCCCCTCACCCACATGCTGGCGGCGATGGCGCTGTCGGTGGTCGTGACCATCGCCCTGTGGCAGGCCGACAAGGGCATCAGCGTGGGCACTTTCACCTCCTTCGTCACCGCGATGCTGATGCTCATCGCGCCCATCAAGCGCCTGTCTGAAGTGGCCAGCCCGATCTCCCGCGGCATGGCGGCCATCCAGCGCGGCATCGACCTGATCGAGCAGACGCCGCTCGAGTCGACCGGCACCCACGCGGTCGCTCGCGCCGCAGGGCACCTGCACCTTGAGCAAGTGACGGTCCGCTACCGGGGTGCGGCGGCGCCGGCGCTGGACGGCATCGACCTCGACATCCGCCCCGGCCAGGTGGTGGCCCTGGTCGGCCCCTCGGGTTCGGGCAAGACGACGCTGGCCAACCTGCTGCCCCAGTTCGTGGCCCCTGACAGCGGCCAGGTGCTGCTGGACGGCGTGGAGCTCGGGGCCTGGGACCTGGCGGCCCTGCGCCGGCAGTTCGCCCTGGTCAGCCAGGACGTGGTGATGTTCAACGACAGCCTGGCCCGCAACGTCTCGCTCGAAGAAGAGCCCGACCGGGCGCGGGTGATGCGCTGCCTGGAAGCGGCCAACCTGGGCGACCTGGTGGCCGGCCTGCCTCAGGGCCTGGACACCATCACCGGCCACAACGCCACCGAGCTCTCGGGCGGCCAGCGTCAGCGCCTGGCCATTGCCCGGGCCCTGTACAAGGACGCGCCCATCCTTCTGCTGGACGAGGCCACTTCGGCGCTCGACGCCGCATCCGAGCGTCTGATCCAGGAGGCGCTCAAGCGCCTGATGGCCGGTCGCACCACGCTGATCATCGCCCATCGCCTGTCCACCATCGAGCACGCGGACCGGGTGGTGGTGCTGGACCAGGGCCAGGTGGTGGAGTCCGGCAGGCATGTCGATCTGCTGGCCCAGGGCGGCCTGTATGCGCGCCTGCATGCCCTGCAGCTTGGCACCGCGGCGCCGGCCGAGTCCTCGCCCGCATGAAGCGCATCCTCGTCATCGCCACGCGCCAGATCGGCGACGTGCTCCTGACCACGCCCCTGATCCGCGCCGCCCGCCAGCGCTGGCCCGAGGCCCGCATCGACGTGCTCGGCTTCGAGGGACAGATGGGCATGCTGGCGGGCAACCCCGACGTCAATGCATGCATCCCGACTCCGCCCAGACTGGGGCTGGCCGGCGGATGGCGTCTGGCGAGACGGCTTTGGCGACAGTACGACCTGGCTCTGGTGTCCCAGCCCGGGGACCGGGCCCATGTCCTGGGATGGATCGCCGCGCCTTGCCGAAGCGGGCTGATTCCCGAGGAGGGGGGCAGCAACTGGTGGAAGCGGCGGCTCCTGCGGCATGCGGTGGTAGCGTCGGGGGACCGGGGCACGGTGCATGTGGTGCCGGAGAAGCTGCGTTTGCTGGAACCCTGGCAGTCGAGCGGGGGAAGTTCCCGCACCGCTGCTGTCGTCCCCCCATCTGGTCGCCCACTGCCCGACTGGTTAGGTGGTCAGTTGCGATCGGACTATCTCGTCGTCCACGCGCCCTCCATGTGGACCTACAAGCAATGGCCGGTCCCCCATTGGGGCAAACTGGTGGCCGGTCTTCTGGGCCAGGGTCGGCAAGTCGTCCTGACCGGCAGCGCCGGCGAGCGCGACCAAGCCTGTATCGCGCCCCTGCGGCTCTTGGGCGAAGCCCCTCAACTGCTTGATGCCAGCGGCCAACTCGACCTGTGCCAACTAAGGGGCCTCATCGAGGCAGCGGCGCTCTATATCGGGCCGGACACCTCCATCACCCATCTGGCGGCGGCCTGCGGCACCCCATGCCTGGCGGTCTTTGGACCGACCAACCCGCAGCGGTGGGGGCCTTGGCCGGCCGAGTCGGGTGAGCACCCTATCTTCTTCCGGCACTCCGACAGGCAAAAGCTTGGGAATGTCACCCTGACCCAGGGGCCCCAGGAATGTGTGCCATGCGGCCGGGCAGGCTGCGAGGACCACCACCACAGTGCGAGCGCCTGCCTCGAAGCCATCACGCCTGATGCTGTATTGGCGATGGCTGTGGATATCATTGCCAAAAAGAACAGCCATCCGGCACATTGATCCGGCGGCATCCGCACAGGGGCCCAAGAGGAATTGGAATTGGATCTGGAAAACCCACCGGCACATGGCCGGGTGAACAGGCTGGTGGACGCGGTCTACGTGATGACTGTCAAGTCATTTTCCGATCGGATCGCCCACATGCAATCCGAGCTGGACCGGCACGGCATCACATTCGAATTCATGTTCGATCACGATGCCCATGAAATTGACCCCGCCGAATCGGAACGCCTCTTCGAAAAGGACAGGATCTCCAGGGGCGCGCAGTCCCTGATCCTGAAGAACCTCGCGACCTGGCGGCTGGCCTTGGCGCGGCAGCAGAAGCGGATCCTGGTCCTTGAGGACGATGCACTGCTCGATCAGGACTTCACCGAACGATTCGTCGCCGCGATGCAAGCCGCGAATGACCTTCCCGAAGGGTGGCTGATTTTCCTCGGCGGGCATGACACCAAGGTTCCCGAGCGTTACTTTCTCGCCGAGGGCCCCTTGGTCGAATTGCCGGTGGCGACCACGGAGGGCTATGTCTGCGACGCTGAATCAATGCGGCGACGCCTGGCCTGGGTTCAGGACCACAAGATCGACCACGCCCTGGACCTGTTCCTGCGACGCCTGGACCCCCAACTGGGCATCCGTCAATATTGGCTGACCCAGCCGATCGTGGAACAAGGCAGTGTCGTCGGCTTGTTCGACAGCGCCCTTGATGGACAGCGGAACAAGCACAGCCGCAACTTCAACGTGCTGAGGAACCGGTGGAACAAGTTCCAGCGGCACAAACTGAGAGGCTTTCTCGTCCGGTTGAAAGCCCGGCTGGGGATGATTTCCTCATGACCCGGCGACTGTCCCCCCTGCTGTGGGCCCGGATCATGGCCATCCTGGCCTTGGTGACCCTGATGCGTTCGCCTGCCCTGGCCAATCTATTCCTGGCCTTGCTTCTTGTCGCAGTGTTTGTCTCTTCCCCCTTGCGGCAGCGACTGGCGTCGACCTGGCAGCAGCCCATGGTGAAGGCCGCGGCGCTTTTCTTGCTGGTCCTGGCGGCTGGAATCGTCTACAGCGCAGGGGGTTGGCGCGAGGGCTTGAAGCAGCTCTGGGCCTGGCGCACGCTGGGTTTCCTGGCGATCGCCGCCGCTCTTTTCGATGAGCCCCGATGGAAGGGCTTCGCCCTGCGTGCGTTTGCCGGGGTCTCTGCCTTGGGTGCCTCGGCGGTCGTACTGCTGTCCGTCCAGCAGTCCCTGGCATCGGGCCAGCACTTTCCAGTCCCCGTGACTCTTTTTCGCAATTACGCCACCCAGGGCATGACGTTCACCGCCGCACTCATCACTTGCGGCGCCCTGCTATGGACAGAGCGCGGGCGATGGCGAGGCGTGTGGGTTGCGAGCGCCCTCGTGCTGCTCGTGGCGATCACCGTGGTCACCGAGGGTCGAAGTGGCTACCTCGTCCTGCTGGCTGCGTTGGCCACCTTTGCACTGGCAAGCCTGCTCCACAAGGGTCTATCACCCGTGCACGCACTGGCTGGCGCACTCGCCATGGCCGGCCTGGCGCTCGCACTGGTGGTGACGTCGCCCATCGCGCGACAGCGAATCGATCTGGCCCTGAGCGAACTGCGCAACTATGAAAGCCAGGGGAACACGGGCACCTCGATGGGCTTGCGCATGTACTTCTGGCGAGACGCCCTGACACTGATTGCCGAACGTCCAGTTTTCGGTTCAGGGACCGGCAGCTACGCCAAGGTCCAGGGGGAGCTGGTGACGGGCAGAACAGGCGCGGCGGCTATGCCGACCACGGACCCCCACAATCAATACCTCAAGATCGCGGCCGAGAACGGACTCGTCGGACTCGCCGCATTTCTCGTCTTTTTGGTCAGCCTGCTGCGTCAGCGGCCGTCTTCGCATTTCCGAATTGCCGGTATCGCGGTTCTGGCAGGCTGGTGCGCCACGAGCCTGGCGAATTCCCACTTCTCTACCTTCCAGGAGGGGCACCTGCTGGCCCTCGTTCTTGGAATCACCCTGGGCAACGAAACCGCGAGCGACAAGCAGACAAATTGACTCGCGCTGGCACGGGCCCCAGGCCTCACACCAGCACGATGTCGTACTGCTCCGGCCCCATCGTCCCCTCCGCCTGCAGCGAGATCGGCTTGCCGATGAAGTCCGACAGACCCGCCAGGTGGGCGCTCTCCTCGTCGAGGAACAGCTCCACCACCCGCGGCGAGGCCACCACCCGGTACTCGCGGGGGTTGAACTGCCGGGCCTCCCGCAGGATCTCGCGCAGGATGTCGTAGCAGACGCTGCGCGCGGTCTTCACCTGGCCCGAGCCCTGACAGGCCGGACAAGGCTCGCAAAGCGCATGCGCCAGCGACTCGCGGGTGCGCTTGCGGGTCATTTCGACCAGCCCCAGCTGCGAGAAACCGCCGGCCATGGTCTTGACCCGGTCGCGCGCCAGCTGCTTGCGCAGTTCGGCCAGCACCGCCTCGCGGTGGTCGGCGCGCTGCATGTCGATGAAATCGACCACGATGATGCCGCCCAGGTTGCGAAGCCGCAGCTGTCGGGCGATGGCCTGCGCCGCCTCCAGGTTGGTCTTGAAGATCGTGTCGTCGAAGTTGCGCGCGCCCACGTAGCCGCCCGTGTTCACGTCCACCGTCGTCAGCGCCTCGGTCTGGTCC
>CAZCTU010000051.1:0-9108 GCA_964501495.1 uncultured Ramlibacter sp. | reverse complement strand
GGAGCGACTGCGCCAGCAGTTGGCGGACGAGTTGGCAGCGCAGGGCGTGCACGCCACCGTGCAGGGCCGGCCCAAACACATTTACAGCATCGTCAAAAAGATGCGGGGCAAGTCGCTGGGCTTCGATCAGGTGTACGACATCCGGGCGCTGCGCATCGTGGTGCCCACGGTGCCGGAGTGCTACGCGGCACTCAGCCTGGTGCACACCCGATTTACACCGATCACTGAAGAGTTTGACGACTACATCGCCCGGCCCAAGCCCAACGGCTACCAGTCGCTGCACACGGTGGTGCGCGACGAGGCGGGCCGTCCGATCGAGATCCAGATCCGCACCCAGGCCATGCACGAGCATGCCGAGACCGGCGTCGCGGCCCACTGGGCCTACAAGGAGGCCGGCGCCAAGGGCTACGGCGGCGTCTCGGCCAGCGGTGCCTACGACGCCAAGATCGCGGTGCTGCGCCAGCTGCTCGCGTGGGAGCGGGACATCGCCGGCACCGGCACCAGCCTCTTCGCCGACCGCATCTACGTGCTCACGCCGCAGGCCTCGGTGGTCGAATTGCCGCAGGGCGCCACGCCGGTGGACTTTGCCTACACCTTGCACACCAACCTGGGCCACCGCTGCCGCGGCGCCCGGGTCGACGGCGCGATGGTGCCGCTGAACACGCCCCTCAAGAACGGGCAGACGGTGGAAGTCGTCGCCGCCAAGGAGGGCGGGCCCTCGCGCGACTGGCTGAACCCCGAGCTGGGCTTCCTGGCCAGCGCCCGGGCCAAGTCCAAGGTGCGGGCCTGGTTCAACGAGCTGCTGCGGCATGAGACTGTGGCGCGCGGCCGCGAGGCGGTCGAGAAGCTCCTGCAGCGGGAGGGCCGCACCGCGGTCAAGCTCGAGGACCTGGCCTCGCAGCTCGGGTTCAAGGCCGCCGACGACCTGTTCGCGGTGGTGGGCAAGGACGAGTTTTCCCTGCGCACCATCGAGGCCCTGCTGCGGCCGGCCGAAGCGCCGCAGGCGCCCGACGAGCTGCTGCTGAAGAAGTCGCGCGCCGCCAGCCCGGGCGCTTCGCCCAAGGGCGGGGTGCTGGTGGTGGGGATCGACTCGCTCATGACCCAGCTGGCGCGCTGCTGCAAGCCCGCGCCGCCGGACGACATCCGCGGCTTCGTCACCCGGGGCAAGGGCGTGAGCATCCACCGCGAGGACTGCAGCAACTTCCGCCAGATGGCCGCGCACACGCCCGAGCGGGTGATCGAGGTTACCTGGGGCCGCCAGAGGCAGGGCAGCGACGCGGCGGTCTACCCGGTGGACGTGTCGGTCGAGGCGGCCGACCGCCAGGGCCTCTTGCGCGACATCTCGGACGTCTTCGCCAAGGAGAAGATGAACGTGGTCGGGGTGCAGACCCAGTCGGTCAAGGGCACGGCCTTCATGACCTTCACCACCGAGGTGTCGGATGCCAGCCGACTGGGCAAGGTGCTGGCGCTGGTGAGGGACGTGGGCGGGGTGCGGTCGGCGCGCAGGCGCTGAGGGGCTGAGGGGCTGAGGGGCTGAGGGGCGGCCTCGGGCGCCTGGGCACCGGACCGGCCGGGAAGGGCGCCAAAGCCTGCTACAATCTCGCTTCTCAACGAGACCCAGGCGCATAGCTCAGTTGGTTAGAGCACCACCTTGACATGGTGGGGGTCGTTGGTTCGAATCCAATTGCGCCTACCAATTCCCGAACGGGACCTGCCACCGGCAGGTCCCGTTTTTCATTGGTGGCTCGCATCGAGGCCAGGCTCCGGATGCCAGTCACGCTGGCTATCATCGTCCGATGACTTCCAGCCTTTCCCGCCGCACTCTCCTGGCAGCAGGCGCCGCTTCGGCCGTCGCCGCTTCCCTTCCTCTTCATGCCCAGGGCGCTTGGCCCACTCGCCCCGTCCGCCTCATCGTCGCCTACCCGCCCGGGGGCGTGAGCGATGTGGTCGCGCGCCTGCTGGCCGAGCGTCTGGCTCCTGTTCTGGGGCAGCCGGTGGTGGTGGAGAACAAGGCCGGCGCGAGCGGCACGGTGGGCCTCGATGCGGTCGCCAAGGCGGCGCCCGACGGCCATGTCTTCGGCTTCTCGGCAATCAGCCCGCTCACGCTCAACCCGCACCTGGCGGCATCGCCCTTCGACCCGGCCAGGGACATCGCGCCGGTGGTGAGCGTGATGTACTCCCCGGTGCTGCTGCTGGCGACTTCCGCCACGCCCGCGCGTGACTTCAACGAGCTGCTCGCCGCCGCGCGCGCCAAGCCCGGCGCGGTGCGCTGGGCCACCTCGGGCCCGGCCTCGCTGGGGCACATCATGCTGGAGCAGGTGAAGGCCGCCGCCAAGGCGCCGATCACCCACATCCCCTACAAGGGCGGCGGCCAGCAGATCAACGACGCGCTCTCGGGCCAGTTCGAGGTGCTCTCGGTCAACACCGGTCCGGCCGTCATGGGGCACATCAAGGCGGGCAAGCTGCGCCCCCTCGCGGTGGGCGCGCCCGCGCGGCTGGACGCGCTGCCGCAGGTGCCGACACTCGCCGAGCTGGGCTTTGCCAGCGCGAACATGAGCTCGCTGTTCGGTGTCTTCGCGCCTGCAGCCACCCCGGCGGCGGTCGTTGCCCGGATGAACACCGAGGTCAATCGGATCCTGGCCCAGGCCGACATCCGCGCGCGCCTGGACGCCAGCGACAACGTGCCCACCGGCGGCAGCGCCGGCGACTTTGCGAAATTGATGGCCGCCGAGTCCGTCGGCAACGCCCGGATCATCCAGGCGGCGGCGATCAAGGCGGAGTGAGGCGGCCCGCCAGCGCGTGACCCGCGCCGGCCCGAACCTCGGGGGCTGACCGCGCGATCAGGCCGGCAGGATCTGCGGCATCCTGGCCGTGACCTCCTGCAGCTCCCGCCTCGGCAGATAGGTCCGCAGCGAAATCTGGAAGGTGCCAGCAGGCGCCGGCAGCCAGTTGGCGCGCAGCGTCGGGTCCGTGGGCTCGGTATGCTGCAGGGCAATGTCCAGCGAACCGTCGGCGTTGTAGACGAGGCCGGGCGTGCGGTTGCCGATGGAATAGCGGTGGATCGGATTGGCCGCGAAGAAGCGCTGCCCGTCGGCGGTCGGCTCATACATCGAAAAGGACCAGAACGAGTCGGTCGGAATGCCCTCCGGCGGCACGCGCATCACATAGCCCCGGGTGCCGTTCAGCAATTCGCCCTCGACGCCGTGAAAGCGCACGAAGTACATTGCCTCGGCGGGCTCGAGCGCGCCGAGGCCGCCCAGGGCCACCGAGGCGCGCAGGGCGTAGTGGCTGCCGAACTGTCCCATCTCGGCGGCCGCCGCGAACCAGCCCTGCACCTCGCGCCGGCCATTGCGGCCGGCGGTACGCAGCTTCTCATGCGCCGGGCCGATGCGCGCCGACCAGGCGGCCCGGGCGTCCTCCGGCATCTCTCGCCAGGCGTCGACGGCGCCGGGGCGCAGGCCCACCGCCGCAAAGGATGCGAGCAGGCCCGCTTCCGACGCCGGCGGCGGATTGCTCGCCAGCGATTCGTTGACCACCGCCAGGAAGTTGGACGGGTCGCCCGAGTCGGCAGGCCGGACCGGCACCGGCCATGACACGCCCTGCGGCCCCTCGACGCGGATCCTCGCCTGCATGGCGTGCGACTGCGGCAGGTCGTCCGGGCCATCGACCAGGCAGCGAACGAACAGCCACACATGGTCTCCCTCGGCGCGGACCACGCGCCCGTTGGCCGACGCCTCGTGCCAGGCGGGACCCAGGAGGGTGATGTCCACCGGGCCGGTGCCGTCGAGCCGCTGGCCGGCCATTGCGATGTGGTCGGTCCACGCGTCCATGAAGGCCAGCGACCAGTAGCGGCCCTCGGGCATGCGGTCCACCCTCACCGTCACCGGGCCGTGGGACAGGTCCAGCCAGGCGTTGGAGTACAGGGTGTCGTTGTTCGGCGCGGTGAGCCAGCGCGAACGGTGGTCGCTCAGTGCGCGCTGGTGCTGCAGGGTGTTGGGGGCGTGATGCTCAGGGTTGGCAGCGTCGTGCAACGCGTTCCATCGCGTCTGGGCTACCGCGTAGAGCGGGTACGCGTATTCGAAGGCGGCGTCGACGAGGGCTTCGTGCATGGTGCGAGGGCGGGGCGGCGGATGTGGGCGTGGGGCCCAGGCTGGAATGGGCAGGTCGGGGCTTTCCCGGTTTGACAACCTGCCGACCGGTAAGTAGTCTTCGCATCCTATCGCCTTCCCCGCAGGGCGGTGCGCACTCAACCCGAAGAATTTTCAGGAGATTTCCTCATGGCCCCCATCCGCCGGCGTACCGTCCTCGCCAGTCTGTCCCTTCTTGCCGCTTCCGGCGCCCGCGCCCAAGGCCATGACTGGCCCGCCCGCCAGCCGATCAAGCTGGTCATCCCCGGCCCGCCCGGCGGCGCGATGGACAACCTGGCCCGCGCCCTCCAGCTGCCGCTGCAGCAGGCCCTGAACCAGACCCTGGTGTTCGACTTCAAGCCGGGCGCCAACAGCATCATCGGCATCGACGCGGTGGCCAAGGCCCCGGCCGACGGCTACACCATCCTGATCGCGCCCTCGTCGGCAATCGCGATCAATCCGGTGATCGTGCCCAAGCTGCCCTATGACGCGCAGAAAGATCTCGTGCCGGTGGCCCAGATGGGCGCCGGCGGCACGCTGCTGATGGCCAGTCCGGGCAGCGGCTTCAAGAACCTGCAGGACATGGTGGCCTACGCCCGCGCGAACCCGGGCAAGCTGTCCTTCGGCTCCTGGGGCAACGGCTCGACCGGGCATCTGGTGATGGAAGGCATCAAGGCCCACTACAAGCTGGACATGCCGCACGTTCCCTACAAGACCACCGCGCAGGAAATCACCGACCTGCTGGCTGGCACCATCCAGGTTGCCTTCCTCGACGTGGTCTCGCCGCTGCCGCACATTGCCTCCGGCAAGCTCACCGCCCTGGGTATCAGCGGCTCGCACCGCGGCCCGGCGCTGCCCAATGTGCCCACGCTCACCGAGCAGGGCTTCAAGTTCGATTCCGACGGCTGGTTCGGCGTGTTCGCGCCCGCTGGCACGCCTGCGGCCATCGTCAACCGGCTGAACCAGGAAATCGGCAAGGCTATGGCGATGGAGGAGGGCCGGCAGAAGTTCACCCAGGCCAATATGGCCCTGCCGGCCTTCAAGAACCCGGCGCAGTTCGGGGCCACGGTCAAGGCAGACATGGCGCTGTGGCAGGGTCTGGCCAAGCAGGCCCAGCTGAAGATCGATTGAGCGAACGCATGGGTGACCCGGGCGGGTGACACGTGCGGGGGACGCGCGCGGGTGACAATGGGCCCATGACCGTCGACACCCTTGTTCTCGTCCCTGGCCTCATGTGCGATGAGGCCGTCTGGAACCCGGTGCTGCCTCACCTCCAGGCGGCCCGGCCTGGCCTCCGCGTCATCGTGGCGGACCATGGCCCGGCCGACACGCTGGGCGGCATGGCCGAACGTATCCTCGCGTCGGCGCCGGAGCGCTTCGCGCTGGCCGGCCACTCCATGGGCGCCCGTGTGGCGCTGGAGGTCGTGCGCCGCGCGCCCGGGCGTGTCGAGCGTATCGCGCTGCTGGACACCGGCTACCTGCCGCTGCCTGCGGGCCAAGCCGGCGAGGCCGAAGCGGCCAAGCGCCATGCCTTGCTCGCCATCGCCCGTGCCGAGGGCACGCGTGCCATGGGGCGGCAGTGGGTGCAGGGCATGGTGCACCCGGCACGCCTGCAGGACACGCCCCTGATCGACGCCATCCTCGACATGTTCGCGCGCAAGGACGCGGAGACCTTCGCCGCCCAGATCCGCGCGCTGCTGGCGCGCCCCGATGGCGCGCCGGTGCTGCAGTCGCTGCCCTCACTCCGCCTTCCCACCCTGGTGGCCTGCGGCCGCCAGGACAGCTGGTCGCCGGTGCCGCAGCACGAGGCGATGCACCAGCTCGCGCCCGGCTCGGTGCTCGAGGTGATCGAGGATGCCGGCCACATGGCGCCGATGGAGCGGCCCGCCGAGTTCGCTGCGATGCTGGGGCGCTGGCTGGCCGCCTGAAGCGGCTCAGGCCGCCAGCCGCAAGGGCCGCGGTGCATCAGGCGCCAGTGCCTCGTCCTCCAGCAGGCCAAACAGGTCCTTGGGGTCGGCCAGCGCCGGCACCAGCGCCAGCCGCTCGCCCAGCCCCAGGGCCAGCGCGGCCTCGTGCATGAAGCGCATGGCGGCGAAGTCCTCCAGGGCAAAGCCCACCGAGTCGAAGACGGTCACCTCCTCGTCGCTGCGCCGGCCGGGTCGGCGCCCGGCCAGCACCTCCCACAGCTCGGTCACCGCGAAGTCGGCCGGCATCTGCTGGATGTCGCCTTCGACCCGGGTCTGCGGCGTGAACTCCACGAAGACCCGCGCCGCGCGCAGCACGCCGGGCGCCAGCTCGGTCTTGCCCGGGCAATCGCCGCCCACCGCGTTCAGGTGCATGCCCGGCGCCAGCATGTCCTCGGTGATGACCGTCGCCCGGCGCTTGTCGGCGGTGAGCGTGGTGATGATGTCCGCGCCCCGCGCGGCCTCCCGGGCGCTGTCGCAGACATCGATCGCCAGCCCCTGGCCCTCGAGGTGCGCGCGCAACCTGGCGGTGGCAGCCGGGTCCACGTCATGCAAGCGCATACGCTCGATTCCCAGCAGGTGATGGAAGGCCAGGGCCTGGAACTCCGCCTGCGCCCCGTTGCCGATCAGGGCCATCACCCGGCTGCCGGGCCGGGCCAGCGCGCGCGCCGCCAGCGCCGAGGTGGCGGCGGTGCGCAAGGCGGTGATGAGGGTCAGTTCGCTCAGGAAGAGGGGCGCGCCGGTGGCCATGTCGGCCAGAAGGCCGAAGGCCATGACGGTGGGCAGGCCGAGGGCGGTGTTGCCCGGGTGGCCGTTGACGTACTTGAAGCTGTAGCGGCGGGCGTCGGCCACCGGCATCAGCTCGACGACGCCTTCAGGCGCGTGGTGCGCGATACGCGCCGACTTCTCGAACTCGGGCCAGCGCAGGAAGTCGGCGCGGAGGGCCTCCATCATCCCGGCCAGGCAATGGGCGAGGCCCATGCGCCGCACCAGCGTGGCGGCAGCAGGCACGCTCAGGAACAAGGTGGCGGAAGCTGTGGCGGTGGCGGTGGCGGTGCCGTGGGTGGGATGTGTGTCAAAGCGTGCGCGGTTCATGATGAAACTCGTCTGGGTAAGAAAGTTGCGGCCCCAGTCTCCCGCCCGAGCCGGTCAAGCACCAGCGCGCCAAACCTTCCATTTCCGCCAGGCCGCTGCCAGAATGAAAGCGCCTCTTGGCAATTTGCGCAAAGGCGCCGCCATGGACACCCTGGACCAGAAGCTGCTTGGCCTGCTGCGACACGACGCCCGCATGAGCGTGGCCGACCTGGCGCACAAGCTCGGCGTCTCGCGGG
Organism: uncultured Ramlibacter sp.; assembly: GCA_964501495.1. GTDB lineage: Bacteria > Pseudomonadota > Gammaproteobacteria > Burkholderiales > Burkholderiaceae_C > Ramlibacter. Next base: position 1,686 of record CAZCTU010000051.1, on the reverse strand, counting down.
GCACGGTGGGCAACCGGCTTCGCAAGCTCGAGGACGCGCAGGTGATCCTGGGCTACACCGTGCGCCTGCGGCCCGAGGCCCGTCCGGAGCGGATCCGCGCCTGGATGGGGGTGCTGGTCGAGGGCAACAACAGCCGCCAGGTCATCGCCTCCCTGCTCGGAGAGCCGGGCGTGGTGGCCCTGCATGACACCAATGGCCGCTGGGACCTGCTGGCCGAGCTCGAGGCCGGCACCATGACCGAGCTGTCGCAGGTGCTCGAGCGCATCCGCCTGGTGCGCGGCATCCGCGGCACCGAGACCAGCATCCACCTGGCCACCTACCGCTGAGGCAGTGGCCCTGACCACTTTCACCATGAATCGCTTCGTGACCTTCACCCCCAATCCCGCAGTGGACCTGTCCACGTCGGTGGACCGACTCGTCCCCGCGCACAAGCTGCGCTGCGAGCCGCCGCAGGTGCACCCCGGAGGCGGCGGCATCAACGTGGCCCGGGTGCTGCACCGTCTCGGCGCCGAAGTGCTCGCGGTCTATCCCGCCGGCGGCCCCCAGGGCGAGCGCCTGCATGCGCTGCTTGCGCGTGAGGGCGTGCCCGATTGGCGCATCCCGATTGCTGGCGACTCCCGCGAGAGCTTCACCGTGCACGAGCGGCCGCATCGCGAGGCGGGCGCGCAGGCCTCAGGGGGTGGCCAGGAGTACCGCTTCGTCCTCCCGGGGCCGACCCTCAGCGAACCCGAGTGGGCGGCGACGCTCGAAGGCCTTCGGCAGGCGTCCGTCGGCGCCGGCTGGCTGATCGCCAGCGGCAGCCTCCCCCCGGGTGTGGCACCGGACGGCTATGCGCAGGTCGCCCGTATGGCGCGGGATCTGGGCGCGCGCATGGTGGTCGACAGCTGGGGCCCGGCGCTGGATGCGGCGCTCTCCGAAGGCGTGTGGCTGGTCAAGCCGAGCCTGAGGGAGTTGTCGGAGCTGGTGGGAACCGAGCTGGCCACGCCGCGCGATCGGCTGGCCGCGGCCCGTCGCCTGATCGGCGAGGGGCAGGCGCAGTGGGTGGCGGTGTCCCTGGGCGGAGAGGGCGCGATGCTGGTCAGCGCCGAGGACTGCCTGCTGGCGCAAGGGCTGCCGGTGAGCGTGGCCGGGAGCGTCGGGGCCGGGGACAGCTTCCTGGCGGGCCTGGTGTGGGCGCTGGCGCAGGACGCGTCGATGGAGCAGGCCCTGGCCAGCGCCATGGCCGCCGGCGCGGCGTCGGTAATGGCCTCGGGCACCGCGATGGGCGAGGTGACGACCATGACCGCTCTGGCCCGGCAGGTGAGGGTGGTGCGGTTCGGCGGCTGATCGATGAGGCGGCTAAGGCCGCTCAGGCCGCTCAGGCCAGGTGCAGCTTGGTCGAGCTCTTGACTTCTTCCATCACCGCATAGGTCCGCGTCTCGCGCACGCCGGGCAGCGTCCACAGCACGTCACCGGCGAAGCGGCGGTAGGCGTCCATGTCGGCCGCGCGGGTCTTGATCAGGTAGTCGAAGCCGCCGGCCACCATGTGGCACTCGAGGATCTCGGGCCGCACCTGCACCGCAGCCTGGAATTCCTTGAAGACGTTGGGCGTGGTCCGGTCCAGGTGCACCTCGACGAAGACCAGCAGGCCGGCGCCGAGCAGCGCCGGGTTGAGCCGGGCCTCGTAGCCGAGGATGAAGCCGTCAC
>CAZCTU010000050.1:0-9172 GCA_964501495.1 uncultured Ramlibacter sp. | reverse complement strand
GCATGGTCAAGGCCTGGTGCACCGACCCGGACCAGCGCACGCTGATCAACATGGTCGATATCCAGTACCGCTACAGCCACTCCGACGGCCGGGTGATCGGCAAGATCGACATCAGCCGCCGCGACTGCAACTGAGTCGTGCACCGCCGGAAGGGCCCGAGTCCTCCCGGCTAGCGTCGGAGGTTGGCGGTGAAGAAGTCCAGCACCTTCCCGACGGCGAAGTCCATCCGCTCGTAGGTCTGGCCCTTGCCACCCTCGTTCCTGAAGCACTTGCGGTTGAACTCCTCGCGGCTGGTCGGCGTGCCGTCGTGGAAGACCATCTCGCCGGTGACGTCGTCCACGATCATCGGGTTGTCGGAACAGCCGTTGACCGCGAGGCCGCGAACGATCTGGCCGTTGAGGCTGAAGTAGTGGTTCGCCCCCGGGATCATCAGCAACTCCACCCGGTTGCCGATCTTCTGGTGCTCCTGGACCGCGATCTGGCAGGCGCGCGGGTAGTAGTGGCTCTCGCTGCCCTTGAGGACCAGGACCGGATAAGGCAGGGGCCGGGGCTTGTGAAAGCTGTTGCAGCCCGGCTCGGCGGGGGCCAGCGCGGTCCAGACCGCGCGGTTGCGGCCCGCCATCTGCCCCATGACCATCTCACCCCCGTAACTGAAGCCGGTGTAGAAGGTGTTGCGCGGGTCGAGCCGCGGGTAGGCGGCGAGCAGATGCCGCCGCAGCCCCACCGCGTACTGGTCGGCACCGGGGAATTTCAGCTTGTCGCTGGGGGTCAGGTCCTTCTCGTGGAATGCATCGAGCGCGGCCACCGCGAAGCCTCGGGCCACGGCGGCCTGCATCACCCGGGTGGAATAGGTGTCGGTCTGCCCCTTGCCGCCCTGGAACCGGTACCCGTCCCGGGAGCTCCCATGCTGGACGATCACCAGCGGATAGCGGTCCATGCCGGCCTCGGGGATCCAGAGCTCCACGGGCACCGGCCGGGTGCCGAATGCACGGTCCTGCAGCTCGATGACGAAGGCCTCGCGGGTAAAACCCTGGGCCCATGCCGGGCGGACCGGCAGGCAGGCGGCGGCAACCAGAAGCAGGGCGAGGCGGACGCTGATCATTTCGCCCACAGTCTAGCGCGCGGCCGGCTCAGTCCTGCAGCATCCACACCCGGATGACCACCGCGCCGCTGCCCGGCGGCAGCGAGTGCAGGGTGCCGATGAAGACGCGCTGGTTCAGCCAGGCATGCGGCCCCTCGGGGGCCTTCACCTTCACATGCGAGAAGGCATAGCGCGGCTTGCCGGCCTCCTCGTGGATGGTGACCTGGTTGAGGATGGTGAAGACGCTGCCGTCCTCATGCTGCATTTCGTACAGGGCCTCGAGCTCGCGCACGCCGTCGGGCCGCCACAGCTGGCGGTCGGCGCCGCCGGGGAGCACCGTGCCCTTGAGGCCCATCGGGCCGTCGAAGCTGCCGCCGGTGATCGGGATGATGAAGCGCTCCCCCGCCGGGCCGCGGCCCATGGGCTGGCGCGGCGTGGTGGTCACGCGCGCCTCCCAGGCCAGGGTGGTGCGCGGGGCGACCGGTACCGGGACGGAGGAAAAGTCGATGGCGGAGAGTTCAGGCATGGCGCTCGGATTCAGGCCCTGACGTAGCGGGCCAGGGCGTCGCAGAGGGCGGCGCGGCGGGTGGCGCGCACCGCGGGGTCGAAGAAATCGGCATCGAACAGGGCCTTGTACGAAGGCCGCGCCGACACATGGTAGGCGCACAGACCCACGAAGGTGATGTAGACGTCGATCGGCTCGATGTCCTGGCGCAGGCTGCCGTCGGCCTGGCCGCGCCGCAGGTGCCGCTCGACGCTGGCCATGTTGCCCTGGTTGATGCGGCGGATCTCCGGCGAGGCCGAGACCACCGGCGCGCCGCGCAGGTTTTCCTGCAGCGTGAGCCGGATGAAGTCGGGGTGGCGCATGAAGCTGTCGAAGGCCGAACCGGCCTGGGCCAGCAGGGCGTCCAGGGGCGCGAGCGCGTCCAGGTTGCCGGGGTGCTCGCGGCCGCTGCTCACCAGGTCATAGGCGTAGTTCAACACCGCCTCGTACAGCTTTTCCTTGCTGCCGAAGTGGTAGTAGATCATGCGCTTGCTGGTGGCGGTGCGCGCGGTGATCGCCTCGATGCGCGTGCCCTCGAAGCCGTAGTTGGCGAACTCGGACAGCGCCGCCTCGAGGATGTCGCGGATGACGGGATCCATGGGCGAAATGGTAACGGGCAGGTCGACGCCCGCGGCGCTGCCGCCATCAGCGTCGCCGCGTGCGCCGTCCATCTGCGTGGCCTCCGCCGTCTTCAAGCCGTCATCAGCGCGCGCAGGTCCGCGCAGAGCTGCTGCGCCGCTGCCAGGCTGTCGGGGCTGACCGCGGTGTAGCTGAAGAAGCCGTGATTGAGCGTGGGGAACTCGCGCATCACGAGCTTCACGCCCTCCTCGCGCAGGCGCCTGGCATAGGCCAGGCTGTCCTGGTAGAGGAAGTCGTAGGGGCCGACGCCAATGATCACCGGCGCCAGGCCCTTGAGCGTGGCCGCCCGCAGCGGCGAGGCGCGCGGGTCCAGCGCCTTGCGCGCGGCGTCGTCGCCCAGGTACATGCGCTCCGGGCCCGGCTTGTCCGAGAGGTCGGTGGCGGCGTAGATCAGGAGCTGCGCGGCGAGCGCGATGCCCTGGTCGCGGGCGTAGAGGCCCACCGCCGCAGCGAGGTTGCCGCCCGCGCTGTCACCGCCGACGGCCAACGGCTTGTCCGCGCCACCCAGGCGGGCCTTGTTGGCCGCGGCCCAGGCAAGCGCGGCCTCGCAGTCGTCGATCGCCGCGGGAAAGCAGTGCTCGGGCGCGAGGCGGTAGTCGACGTTGAGGACCACCACGCCGGCCTCGTTGGCCAGGCGAATGGCATGGGCCTCGTGCGAGTCGAGGTCGCCCACGACCCAGCCGCCGCCGTGGAAGTAGACCAGCGTGCCGGTCACCGGGCCGCTCACCGGGCGCACGATGCGCGCCGGAATCGGGCGGTCGGAGCCGGGCGGCGCCGGCAGCTCGATCGCCTCGATCTCGCCCTGGGGCAGCTTCGGTTTCGGATAGAGAAAGGCGCGGATGTTGATCGCGCGCTCACGGCTCACCGGTCCGTTGCCGCCCTCGTAGAGGCCGGGAATGCCCGACGCCTTCCAGCGGCGGTCGATCTCCACGATGGCCGGGTCGAGTGGCGCCTTGTCTTGTGCTTGGGTCATGTGCTCCCTTGTCGCTCGCGGGGCCTGCCCTTACTTGGCCGGCACCACGTCGATCAGGTCGACGACCAGGGACTGGCCGGCCTGGGGCATCTTGATGTCGCTGGTGGCGAAGTAGCACACGTGCACCGCGGCCACCGGCGCGAACCACGCCAGTTCCACCGACTGCGCGTAGACCTTCTTCCAGGCGGCTTCGGCCTTGTCCAGGGGCAGCAGGGCGGCCTCGTTCATCAGCTTGGTCAGGGTCCCGTCCTGGCTGCCGTAGGTGTTCAGGCTGCCCTTGGCGTCCAGGGTCTGGAAGCGCGCCAGGTTGGGAACGCTGGAGTTGCTGTTGAAGACGAGCGCCGAGTAGGTCTTGTTGCGGCCGGCGGCGAGGAAGGGACCGAAGCCCTGGTATTCCTCGGTGACGAACTTGATACCGATCTTCTTCAGCTGGCCGGCGATGGCCTGGGTGAGGAAGCGGCTCAGGGTGTTGTTGATGTAGCCCACCTTCAGCTCGAAGCCGTTGGGGTAGCCGGCGGCTTCCATCAGCTGCTTGGCCTTGGCCAGGTCGAAGGGGTAGCGCTTCTCCAGCGCGGCGTCATAGCCCATGAAGCCGCGGCTTTGCAGCTGCAGCGAGGGCTCGGCGAAGCGGCCCAGGAGCGCCTGCGAGATCAGCTTGCGGTCGATGGCGTGGTTGATCGCCTGGCGCACACGCACGTCCTTGAGGAAAGGCTGCACCTGGCCGTCGCGGTCCATCAGGATGAGGCCGGTCCAGCCCACCGGGTCGGACACGATGCGCATGTTCTTGGGCAGGCTGTCCACATTGGACTGGGCGGTCAGCGGGTCGGAGACCAGCAGCTTGATCTGGCCGGCCTTCATCGCCTGGATGCCGGCGTTCTGGTCTTCGAAGATCGTGATGACCACCTTCTCCCATTTGACGCGCGACTTGTCGTAGTAGTACTCGTTGGGAACGTAGGTGTAGGTCTTGCCGGTGACGGTGGCGGTGTGGTCGAGCCTGTAGGGGCCGGCGCCAAAGGTCTGCGAACCCAGCACGGCGGCGTTGGCCACGCCCTTGGGGCTGATGATGTAGCCGGCCAGCCAGTAGCCGTTGAACAGGGTGATCAGCGCCGGCTGCGGCACCGAGACCTTGACCTTGAAGCGGTAGGTGTCCAGCACCTCGATGCCGGTCATGGTGGCCAGGTTGGCAGCAAACGGCCCCTTCTTGGCGACGAAGTACTCGATGGACTTCTTGCAGGCCTCGGCGGTCACCGGCTCGCCGTCGCTGAACTTGGCGTTCTGGCGCAGGGTGAAGGTGGCTTCCTTGGCGTCGGCCGACAGGTCCCAGGCGGTGGCCAGGGCCGGCGCGATCTTGCCGTCGGCCAGGGTGCGCACCAGGGGCTCGTAGCAGGGGGCCAGGTTCAGGCCGGCACGGCCGTTGCCGCTGTTGGCGGGGTCCATGCTCTGGGGGATGAAGGCGCCGCCCACGGTCAGCACGCGGGCGTTGGCCTGCGCATGCGCCTCGCCCATGAGGCCGGTGCCCAGGGCCAGGCCGGCGGCGGAGGCGCCCAGCAGGCTGCGGCGGCCGATCAGGATGTCGTTGAACTGGTTCGTGTCCATGGTGTGTCTCCTTGTCGTGAAAACGGGTGGGGAAGGGAAAGGGTTCAGGCCGCGGCCTGCGCGCGGCGCGCGCGCTGCAGCAGCGGGTCGGGCACCGGCGCCGCATCGAGCAGCGCGCGGGTGTAGGGATGCGCGGGCGACTCGTGCACCTGGCGGGCGTCGCCCTGCTCCACGATCTCGCCCTGGTACAGCACCAGGGTGCGGTGCGACACATGGCGCACCACGGTGAGGTCATGGGAGATGAACAGCAGGGCCAGGCCCATGCTGCGTTGCAGTTCATTGAGCAGATTGAGCACCTGCGCCTGCACCGACAGGTCCAGCGCGCTCACCGGCTCGTCGCAGACCACCAGGCGCGGCTTGGCGATGACCGCGCGGGCAATGGCGATGCGCTGGCGCTGCCCGCCGGAGAACTGGCCGGGATAGCGCTGCGCCGTGTCGGCGGGCATGCCCACCCGCTCGAGCACCTCGGCCACCCGGGCGCGCATCGCCTCGCGGGTGATGCCGGGCTCCTTCAGGAGCGGCTCGGACAGGGTCTGGCCGATGGTGAGCGCGGGGTTGAGGGAACCGTAGGGGTCCTGGAACACGACCTGGATGTCGCGGCCCATGACCCGGCGGCGGGCGGCGGCGTCATGGGTCAGGTCCTGACCGTCGAAGACGACGCGTCCGGCGCTGGGTGGCACCAGGCCGAGGATGACGCGGCCCAGGGTGGTCTTGCCCGAGCCGGACTCGCCCACCAGGCCCACCGTCTCGCCGGGGGCAATCTGCAGATCGATGCCCTTGAGCACCTGGAAGCGGCGGCCACCCGGCTGCGGGAAGTCGACCTTCACGCCTTCGAGCTGGAGAAGCGGGGTGTTCATGTTGACCATGTTGCTCACGCTGCCACGACCTCTTCCTTCATGCCAGCGGCCGCCAGCACCTCGGCCACGGTGGGCAGGGGCTGGCCGGGCTGGGCGCTGTGCGGGTTGGCCGCGAGCAGCGCGCGGGTGTACGGGTGCTGCGGGCGGTGGAACAGGTCCACCACGTCGGCGGATTCGAGCACCCGGCCATGGCGCATGACGAGCGCGCGGTCGCAGAGGTCGGCGACCACGCCCCAGTCGTGCGTGACCAGGATGACGGCCATGCCGCGCTCGCGCGAGAGCTGGCGCAGCAGGGACAGGATCTCGGCCTGCACCGTCACGTCCAGCGCGGTGGTGGGCTCGTCGGCCAGGAGCACGCGGGGCTCGCGCGCCAGGGCGCGGGCAATGCCCACGCGCTGGGCCATGCCACCGGAGATCTGGTGCGGGTAGCGCCGGGCGACTTCTTCGGGGTTGCGGATCTTCACCGCCTCCAGCAGGCCGATCACGCGGGCGTGCACCTCGGCCTGCGCGACCGGGTGCTGCAGCCGGACCACCTCGGCCAGCTGGTGACCGATGGTGAAGCAGGGGTCGAGGGCCGACATCGGCTCCTGGAAGATCATGCCGATGGTCGCGCCACGCAGCCGGGCGAGCCGGTCCTGGTCGCTGAGGTCGATGGTCTGGCCATCGACCACCGCGGTGCCCGCCACCACCTGGGTGCCGGGCGGCAGCAGGCCCAGGAGCGAAAGGCTGGAGAGCGTCTTGCCGCTGCCCGATTCGCCGACGATGCCCAGGGTCTCGCCCGGCTTCAGGTCGAAGGCCACGCCGTCGACCAGCGTGCGTTCGCCGGCGGTGATGCGCAGGCCGCGCAGCGAGAGCAGGCTGCCGGCGGGCACGTCACTCACCGCCTGCGCCGTACGCTTGCCGCCACGGGCGGCGGTCGCCGGACGCGACCAGGCCTCGGTGGACGCGTCGCGCAGGCTGTCGCCCAAGAGACCGAAGGCCAGGATGGTGAGGGCCACCACGCCGCCCGAGGGCACGAGCAGCCAGGGGTGGTCGTTCAGGCTCGAGGAGGCCTCGAAGATCATGCCGCCCCAGGTGGGCGCGGGCGGCGCGACGCCCAGGCCCAGGAAGCAGATGCCGGTCTGCACGATGACCGAGATGGCGGAGAACAGGGCCAGCTGCACGATGACCGGGCCGATGATGCGCGGCATCACGTGGCGCACGATGATGTAGCCGTCGCCCAGGCCGCACAGGCGCGCGGCGGCGATGTACAGCTCCTCGCGCACCGCCAGGGTCACGCTGCGCATCACCCGCGAAATGCCGGCCGACCCCAGGATGCCCAGGGTGACCATCGCGGGCAGCATGTTCTGACCGAACACGGCAAGCACCGCCAGCAGGATCAGGATGAGGGGCATGGACTGCAGCAGGTTCACCCATTGCTGCACGAAGCGGTCCCAGCGGCCGCCGAAGTAGCCGGCGCTCACGCCCAGGGCAACGCCCAGCGCGCCGGCCACCAGCACCGCCTCCAGCACGCCCAGAAGGGTGGGCGCGGTACCGTGCACCAGGCGGGAGAAGACGTCGCGGCCCAGGGCGTCGGTCCCCAGCCAGTATTCGGCGCTCGGGCCCTGCTTGATCGCGAGCAGTTCCTGCTCCAGCGGGTCGTGCGAGGCGAGGCCGCCGGCGAAGACCGCCATCACCAGCACCCAGGCCAGCCAGGCCAGGGCCATCACCGCGGTGGGCCGGCGCAGGAGGCGCGCCCACAGGCTCACGGGCGATGCGGAAGTCGTGGCGGCGCTCATTGCACCCTCACCTTCGGATTGAGCCAGCCGTAGCTGAGGTCGACGAGCAGGTTGATCACGATGGTGATCAGGGTGAAGTACAGGGTCACGCCCTGCAGCAGCACCACGTCCTTGGACTGAGCGGCACTCACCGCCAGGCTGCCGAGCCCCGGCAGCACGAAGACACGCTCGACGAACACCGTGCCGCCGATGCCGGCGATCAGCACCAGGCCCAGCACGGTGACCACCGGCAGCGCCGCGTTACGCAGGCCGTGCTTCCAGACCACGCTCGTCTCGGGCACGCCGCTGGCGCGCAGGGCGCGGATGAAGTCGCGACCCATCACGTCGGCCATCGCGTCGCGGGTCTGCTTGGCCACGCTGGTAATGGAGTACATCGACACCGACAGCACCGGCAGCACCAGGCCGAGGAACCACTCCCAGGGCGAGTCGGCGAAGCGGGTGTAGCCGGTGGCCGGCAGCCACTGCAGCCAGACCGCGAAGAAGGAGATCAGCACCAGCGCGAGCCAGAAGGACGGGAACACCAGGCCCGCCAGCGACAGCGTGTCGATGGCGCGGCCCACCCAGCCCCCGCGCAGCGCGCTGGCCACGCCCAGGAGCAGGCCGGCCGAGACGCACACCCCCAGCAGGCCGGCCAGGATGCACAGCGACACCGCGAGGCGCTCATTGAGCAGGTCCGAGACCCGCTCGCCGGTGAAGAAGGAGGTGCCCAGGTCGCCCTGCAGCGCCTGCGCCAGCCAGTGGCCGTACTGCAGCAGGAGCGGCTGGTCCAGGCCCAACTGGGCGCGCAGGGCCTCGTACTGTTCGCGGCTGCCGTCGGCGCCCACGATGGTGGCCGCCAGGTCGCCCGGCGCGAGGTTGTTCAGGAGAAAGGCCAGCAGGGTGACCGCCACCACCAGGGGGATGGAGGCCAGCAGGCGGCGCAGGACGATGGCAAGCAAGGGGCGCGCTCCGGATTAATGTCCGTTTTGGTACATAAACGTATTTTGTTTTTGTACCGATCCGTACATCAATGCGGGTTTACCCCCGGGCAGGCGCAGGCGACGCCGCGATTGCTGGCCTTGTCCTACAGGGCTGGAGCTTGAGCCGACTCAGGATGGCTCTCCAAAGCACAGGGCCGGGCGGGAACCGTTTCGACGGGAACCGCCTCGGTCAGGAAATTCACAGAGAGAGACAAGCCTGAGGTGTTCATGTCCCATTCCGAGTACCGCATCGAGAGCAACCGCCCCCTGGCCGGCCGATTCGGCGGGGTGCCGCCGCTGGCCCCGGGCCGCTCCCTGCTGGTGGGCGACCGCGCCCTGGCCGTGGCGCTGGCCGCCAAGAGCTTCCACACCGAAAGCGGCCAGGAGATCCGCGTGGTCTACATCCCGACCGGGGAAATCGTGTTTTGCAAGCAGGAGGACCGCAGCGCCGAGGCCTGAGGCGCGGGCGGCGTCCGGGCACTTGCCCCCCATCCGCCGTGCCGCGGAGGCGAGTCGCCCTTTTTCTTTCAGGGCGCTCCGCTCAGGAGGCTCCCGCTCAGGGCGCTCCGCTCAATCCGTCTTGTCGCGGAGCGTCCGGCTCAGGAGCAGCACCGGCAGCAGGCCCACCGCCACCAGGGCCAGCGAAGGCAGCGCCGCCTCCCCCAGCCGCTCATCGCGCGCCAGCTGGTAGGCCACCACCGCCAGCGTGTCGGTGTCGAAGGGACGCAGCACCAGGGTGGCGGGC
>CAZCTU010000049.1:0-9214 GCA_964501495.1 uncultured Ramlibacter sp. | reverse complement strand
CGGCCGCGTTAGCATGCGGCCATGCTGTCCCACCCCCGGCCCGACCATGCCCACCTGCGCGCGCGGCGGGCCCATATCGACACCTACCAGGCCCCCGTCGTCTACCTGCGCAAGGACTGCGAGGTCTGCCGCGCCGAAGGCTTCGAGGCCCAGTCCCCCATCGAGCTCTCGCATGGCGGCCGCCACATCGTCGCCACCGTGCACCAGGTCGACGCCGCCTGGCTGGCGCCCGGCGAGGCGGGCCTGTCCGAGGCAGCCTGGGCGCAGCTGGGCGCGGCCGAGGGCGCGCTGCTGGACGTGCGCCATGCGCCGGTGCTCGAGTCCATGCGCCACATCCGCGGCAAGATCTTCAACGTGCCGCTGGACGACGCCAAGCTGCGCCTGATCATGCAGGACGTGGTCGACCACCGCCTGTCCGACCTCCAGCTGGCGGCCTTCCTCACCACCTGCGCGGGCGACCGCATGAGCCTGGCCGAGACCATCGCGCTCACCCGGGCCATGGTCGACGTGGGCCAGCGCCTGCAGTGGACCCACTCGCCGGTGGTGGACAAGCACTGCGTGGGCGGATTGCCGGGCAACCGGACCACCCTGGTCGTGGTGCCCATCGTCGCCGCCTGCGGGCTCACCATCCCCAAGACCTCCTCGCGCGCCATCACCTCGCCGGCCGGCTCGGCCGACACCATGGAGACGCTGGCGCCGGTCAACCTCGGCCTCGAGGCCATGCGGCGGGTGGTCGAGCGCGAGGGCGGCTGCATCGTCTGGGGCGGGTCGGCCCAGCTCAGTCCCGCCGACGACATCCTGATCCGCGTCGAGCGTCCGCTGGACATCGACGGCACCGCGCAGCTCGTGGCGTCGGTGCTGTCGAAGAAGGCGGCGGTCGGCTCGCAGCAGGTGCTGATCGACATCCCGGTGGGACCGACCGCCAAGGTGCGCAGCGCCGCCGCGGCCAGCGCCCTGGGCGAGACCCTGCGGCAGGTGGGCGAGGCGATCGGCCTTTCGCTGCGGGTGGTGCAGACCGACGGCCACCAGCCGGTGGGCCACGGCATCGGCCCGGCCCTGGAGGCCTTCGACGTGCTGGCGGTGCTGCAGGGCCGGCCGGAGGCCCCGGCGGACCTGCGCCAGCGCTCCCTGCGCCTGGCCGGCGAACTGCTCGAGATGGGCGGCAAGGCGGCGCCGGGGCAGGGTGCGGCCCTGGCCGAGGCCACGCTGGCCTCGGGCGCGGCCTGGAGCAAGTTCCAGGCGATCTGCGACGCCCAGGGCGGCCTGCGCGCGCCGCCACGCGCGCCCTGCCAGCGGGTGGTGGTGGCGCCTGAGGCGGGCTGGGTCGCCTTCATCGACAACCGGCGCCTGGCCACCGCGGCCAAGCTGGCCGGCGCGCCGCAGGCGCCGGCGGCGGGTCTCGTGCTGCATGCCCGCCTGGGCGAGCGGGTGCAGAAGGGCCAGCCCCTGTTCACCCTGCACGCGCAGACGCCGGGCGAGCTCGATTACGCCACGGTCTACGTGGCCGACCATCCGGGCCTGGTGGCGGTGGGGGACTACCAGTGAGCGTCCCGGGCGCCGCGTTTCGAGGGCACGCCGTGCCGAACCTGGAGGGTGTTTCATGAACGCAAGCTCCCATCGCCTCGTCGTCGCCCTGCCCGGGGCCGAGGCCTTCGCCCGCCTGCTTGCGCCGCAGCTGGGGGCCGGTCTCGTGGACCTCTCGTACCGGCGCTTTCCCGACGGCGAGTCCTACCTGCGGCTTTTGGGCGATGTGCGGGACGCCGAGCTGGTGCTGGTGGCCAGCCTGCGCGACCCCGACCCGCAGGCGTTGTCCCTGTGGTTCCTGGCCGACGCCGCCCGCGACCTGGGCGCGCAGCGGGTGGGCCTGGTCGTACCCTACCTGCCCTACATGCGCCAGGACATCCGCTTCCAGGACGGCGAGGCGGTCACCAACGGCAGCTTCGCGCGCTTCATTTCGCAGGCCTTCGACTGGCTGGTGACGGTGGACCCGCACCTGCACCGCATTCCCTCGCTGGACCGGATCTACCGCATCCCCGCCACTGCGGTGGCCAGCGCGCCGGCGATCGCGCGCTGGGTGGGCGCGCAGGTGGTGCGTCCGGTGATCGTCGGCCCCGACTCGGAAAGCGAGCAGTGGGTACACGACGTCGCCGCCCGCGTGGGCTGTCCGTCCCTCGTGCTGGAAAAGCGCCGCCTCGGTGACCGGGAGGTGCAGATCACCGTGCCCATGCCCGGGGACGCGGTGGGCTGCGCGCCGGTGCTGATCGACGACATCATTTCCAGCGGCCGCACCATGGCGGTGGCGGCCGGCCATGTGGGGCGTGCCTTCGGCGAGGCGCCGCAGTGCGTGGCGGTGCACGCGGTCTTCGCGCCCGACGCGTTGCAGGTGGTGGTGGAGGCGGGGGCGCGGCAGGTGGTCACCTGCAACACCCTGCCGCATCCGAGCAACGCGATCGACGTTTCGCCCGAGGTGGCGCAGGCGGTGCGGGCCCACCTCGACGCCTGAGCCCGTCGGGGCGCAGGCGATTCATTCGACCCAGGCGGCTCAGGCCGCGGCTTCGGCCTTGAGCGAGGCGATGTCGACCACGAAGCGGTACTTCACGTCCGCCTTGAGCATGCGCTCATAGGCTTCGTTGATGCCCTGCATGGTGATCATCTCGACGTCGGCGGTGATGCCCTTGGCGCCGCAGAAGTCCAGCATCGCCTGCGTCTCGGGAATGCCGCCGATCAGGGAGCCGGCGATGGACTTGCGGCCCACCACCAGCGCGGTGGTGTGCGGCGGCACCTGCTGCAGCGGACCCAGGTAGCCGACCAGCACCAGCGTGCCGCCGGTCGCCAGGGTCGGGATGTAGGGGTTGAGGTCGTGCTCGTAGGGCACGGTATCGATGATCAGGTCGAAGCGGCCGGCCACCGCCTTCATCTGCGCCTTGTCGGTGGAGATCACCACCCGGTCGGCGCCCAGGCGGCGGGCGTCGTCCTCCTTGCCCGGCGAGCGCGAGAACAGGGTCACCTCCGCGCCCAGGGCCTTGGCGAGCTTGAGGCCCATGTGGCCCAGGCCGCCCAGGCCGACGATGGCCACCTTGCTGCCGGGGCCCACCTTCCAGTGCTGGAGGGGCGACCACATGGTGACGCCCGCGCAGAGCAGGGGCGCGGCGCCGGCCTTGTCCAGGGCATCGGGCACCTTGAGCACGAAGTCCTGGGTGACCACGATCTGGTCGGCGTAGCCGCCCTGGGTGGGCGTGCCGTCGATGCGGTCCTTGCCGTTGTAGGTGTAGCTCGCGCCCTTCTCGCAGTACTGCTCCCAGCCCTTGCCGCAGGCGGCGCAGCCACGGCAGGAGTCGACCATGCAGCCCACGCCGACGACGTCGCCCACCTGGAAGCGGGTGACCTCGCTGCCCACGGCCGTCACCCGGCCGATGATCTCGTGGCCCGGCACGACCGGGTAGGCGGTGCGGCCCCAGTCGTTGCGGGCGGTGTGCAGGTCGGAGTGGCAGACGCCGCAGAACTCGATGTCGATGACCACGTCGTCCGGCCGCGGGTCGCGGCGCACGAAATGGAACAGGCCCAGCGGGCTGGTGGGCGACTGGGCGGCGTAGCTCTTGGTGGCGAGGGTCATGGTGGGGTGATACAGGGTGATGTGGGGTGATGCGACGACGAAGGGCAATTTAGCAGGCCTTGGAAATCCCCCTGTCGCCACGGTACGTCGCCCCGGTGCCTGGCCCCGGCGCGTCCCCCGCTACCATTGCCTCCATGACCCAGACATTCCACATCGCCGTCATCCCGGGTGACGGCATCGGCAAGGAAGTGATGCCCGAGGGCCTGCGCGTGATGCAGGCCGCCGCCCGTAGGCACGGCATCGACCTCAAACTGACCCACATCGACTGGGCCAGCTGCGATTACTACCAGCAGTACGGCGAGATGATGCCGGCCGACTGGAAGCAGCAGCTCCAGGGCATGGACGCCATCCTCTTTGGCGCGGTGGGCTGGCCGGCGACGGTGCCGGACAACGTGTCCCTCTGGGGGAGTCTCCTCAAGTTCCGCCGCGAGTTCGACCAGTACATCAACCTGCGTCCGGTGCGCCTGTTCGAGGGCGTGCCCTGTCCGCTGGCCGGCCGCAAGCCCGGCGACCTGGACTACCTCATCGTGCGCGAGAACACCGAGGGCGAGTACACCAACCTCGGCGGCGTGATGTACCCCGGTACCGAGCGCGAGATCGTCATTCAGGAGTCGGTGTACAGCCGCTTCGGCGCCGACCGGGTGCTGAAGTACGCCTTCGAGCTCGCGGCCAGCCGCGCGCGCAAGCACCTCACCGTGGCCACCAAGAGCAACGGCATCGCCATCAGCATGCCCTGGTGGGACGGCCGCGCCGACGCGGTGGCCGCCGGCTACCCGCAGGTGCAGGTGGACAAGCAGCACATCGACATCCTGGCCGCCCGCTTCGTGCTGCAGCCCCAGCGCTTCGACGTGGTGGTGGCGACCAACCTGTTCGGCGACATCCTCTCCGACCTGGGTCCGGCCACCGCCGGCACCATCGGCCTGGCGCCCTCGGCCAACCTCAACCCCGAGCGCACCTTCCCGTCGCTCTTCGAGCCGGTGCACGGCTCGGCCCCTGACATCTACGGCAGGAACATCGCCAACCCGGTCGCCATGATCTGGTCGGCTGCGCTCATGCTGGACTTCCTCACGGGCGGGCAAGGCGCCGGCCGCGCCGCGCATGACGGCATCCTGCGCGCCATCGAACAGGTGCTGCGCGCCGGCCCGGCCTCGGGCCACCTCACGCCCGACCTCGGCGGGCAGGCCAGCACCACCGACCTGGGCAAGGCGATCGCGGAACTGGTCTGAGGAGGATCCCGAGGAAATGCGCGTCGCCCGGGTTCAGCGGCGCGCCGAATCCGACACCCACTGCCCGACCTCGTCCTGCGCTCCCGCCAGCTGCGCCAGCAGCGGCTGGTGTGGCACCCGGTCCAGGCCCTCGCCTGCGTCCAGGTCCCACAGCCCCATGCGGATCCAGTCGCGGGGCGCATGCCAGTCGGGCATGTTCATCACCGGGTAGAGGCAGACCCCGCGCAGCGGGATGCCCTCGGCCAGGATCAGGCGGATCTCCCGCAGCAGCGACTCGAACCAGCGTGCGCGGCCCTCGCCCCAGTGCATGGTCTCGGTGATCATCAGCTCGCCGCCATAACGCTCCCAGACCTGGCGCACCAGCCGGTGCAGGGGCAGGCGCCGGGGGTCCTCGTCCTGCAGCCAGCGTTGCCGGTGGCCCAACTCCCACTGGCAGGTCCAGTAGTAGTTGAGGCCCACCACGTCCAGGTGGCCGCGGCTGCCGCCCAGCTCCGGGCGCAGGCGGCCGGCGAGCATGTCCCAGGATTCGAAGACCTGGCGCTCGTTGAAGTCATGCGCGGCACCGGCCTCGGCCTCGGGATGACGGGTGTCGCTGGCGGGCACCACCCGGCAGATCGGGTCCGCGTGGACGAAGCGCGCCCCGGGCGCTTCCGAGCGCAGGGCCTCGACGCCGCGCAGGGCGGCGCGCACCAGGGCGATCTTGAGGTCCGTGGCCTGGCCGCGCCAGTGGGGCGCGAACTGCGCGTCGTGGCCCGCCGCCCAGGCGAAGAAGGAGGGCTCGTTCACCGGGGTGAACCACAGCGGCCCCGGCAGCCGCTCGCGCAGGAAGCGGGCGCAGGCGCCGCAGTAGTCGGCGAAGTGCTCGGCGAAGGCGGGCGAGAGCAGGTCCATCCCCACCGGGTAGCCGTAGTGGAACAGGTCCCAGACCACGGTCACCCGGTGGCGTGCCGCGGCCTCGAGCACCGGCAGCACCGAGCGGAAGTCGTAGCGGCCGCCGCCGCGGTCCACCAGCGGCCAGCGGATCGCGTCCCGCGCGCCGCGGATGCCGACGTCCCGCAGGCGTCGGTAGTCGGCATCGGCGTGGCGGTCGTGGCCGGTGTCGGCCACCAGGTCGATCCAGTGGCCCTCGCGGTTGAAGCCGGTGGCGCACTCGAAGCCGCCGAGGAAGAAGCTGTCGAACATGGGGCCTTCTCCTGTTTTTCGGGTCGGGTACCGGTGCCTCACCGGATCTGCATCCGGGCAGGGCCGTTGCCTTGGGGCGGGCTTTCCCCGGCTTCGTCCCTGCCCGGGTGCGGGCGTGGCCGGGCGCGCGCGCCCGGCGTCTCCGGGGGCTGCGCCTGATCCCGCTCCCGCCACCACTGCCGTCGCTCGCGGCTGCGCTCGAAGGGGAAGAGGCTGCCCAGCGCCCCGGCCACCGAGGACAGCCCGCCGACCGAGCGCCAGGCCTCCAGCAGGAACTCCTGCACCACCTGCCGCTCGGACACCTCATGGCCCTCGTCGATGCGGGAGAGCGCGTGCATCACGTACAGGCCCACGCCGGCCGACAGCAGGAACAGGAAGTCCCAGTGCGCCAGCTGCAGCACCCGCATCTCGCCCTGCTCGGCGCCGGCGCTCCAACGCAGCACCGCCGAGAGCTCGCGCGAGCGGGCCACGTCGGCCAGGGTGCCCGCCAGCAGCGGTGCCAGGCCGCCGCCGACCGCGCAGACCAGGCCGATGGCTGCCAGGTAGGCGGTGGCATTGCCCGGCGGCGCGAGCTTGAGCCCCAGGTTGCCGGTGGCCAGGCCAATGCCGCCGGCGGCCACGCCCAGCGCGAAGTGGATGGCATACAGCGCCGCCATCTGCAGGCCAGTCGGCACCTGGTCGATCACCACCAGGGCCAGCACGCCGGCGAAGTGCAGGGGCAGCACCACCGCCAGCACGCCCTTGTTGCTGTGGCGGTCCGAGAGCTTGCCCCAGAGGTAGAGGGTGAGGGCATTGGCCACCTGGCTCACCACCCACAGGCGCGTCACCGCGCCCAGGGGGAAGTCGAGCTGCTCCATCAGGTAGACCGCGACGAAGGGCACGGCCAGGTTGGAGGCGATGGTCCAGCTCCCGAGGAACACCAGCAGGCGCCGGAAATTGCCCGGACGCAGCGGCCCGCGCAGGCGTTCGACCAGGCCCACCCGCGGGCCGGCGCCCTGCATCAGCGGTTCGGGCGCGCGGGCCAGGAAGAAGGAGCTGGCGAAGCCCGCGGTGGCGGCGATGGCGAAGGACCAGGCGAAGGGCGTCACCACGCTGGTGGCGCCGGGGCTGCGCTCGATCAGCGCGCCGGCGGCGAGGGTGCCGGCGCAGGCGAGGGTGGTGCCCCAGAACAGGCGGCGCGAGAAGAAGGCACCCAGGCGCCGGGGCGGAATCAGCTGGTGCAGCCAGGAGTTGACCGCGCAGCCGCCCACTGCATTGAGCAACGAAATCGCCACCTGCAGCGCGATCAGCAGGCCCATCGCGCGGGCGGGCGAGGGCAGGAGGGGCAGGGCCGCCAGGGCCAGGGTCAGCACCCGGCCGGCACTGAGCATCACCACGCCGATCAGCCGGCGCCGCCGCACATGCTCGATCAGCAGACTGGCAGGCCACTGGGCCGCCTGGGCCAGGAAAGGGATCGCGGCGAGCAGGCCCAGCTCCAGGGGCGAGGCCTGCAGGGCCAGGGCGAAGGCGGTGAGGATGACGCCGCTGGAGAAGGCGCCGCACAGGCTGGCCCAGGCCAGGTCCTGCACCAGGGCGTCCTGTCCGGCCTCGAGTTCGGTGGGGGAGATGTCGCGCGAGGGTTCCAGCATGGCGGGCCTGTGCGGTCAGGGGCAAGCGGCGTGCCCGCGTGCCATGTGCCGTGTGCCGCGTGCGGCGTGCCGTGTGCCGCGCTGCCCGCGTCGGATCGCCGGTCTGCCCTGGATGCGCCGGCCGACTACACGCGTCGTCGGTCCGGTCTCGCCCGCCGGCCGACTGCGCCCACTGACGCTGCCAGCCTCTTCAGCCCCTGAGGGAGCCTTCCATGCCCGCCCAACGCCTGCGACACCTGCAACTACTTTTTGCCCGCCCCATGGCGGCCGTGGCGGCCGTGGCCGGCCTGGCCCTGGCCGCTGGCACTTCGATGGCCCAGACCGGCGGCGCGATGCCTGCGCCAGCGCCTGCCGCCTCGCCGGCCACCATGGCGCCCCTGTCCGCGCAGGACCGCAGCCTGGTGGCCAGCGCGATGCAGGCCGCGCCCGCCCGGGTGGCGGAAAACGCCACCGTGGTGGTGGCCGAGGACGACGGCCGCATGCGCACCCTGCGGCAGGGCGCGAACGGATTCACCTGCATGCCGGACAACTCGGCCACCCCGGGGCCCGACCCCATGTGCATGGATCGCAACGCGCTGGAGTGGGCCCAGGCCTGGATGGCCCGGCGCCCGCCGGCAGTGGGGCGTGTCGGCTTCATGTACATGCTGGCCGGCGGCACCGACGCCAGCAACATCGACCCCTTCGCGCAGCGGCCGACAGCGGGCAACGCGTGGATCTCGACCGGCCCGCACGTGATGGTGGTGGGCGCCGATTCAGCTTTTTATGACCAGTACCCGCGAATGGCGCAGCCCGACACGCGCCAGCCCTACGTGATGTGGCCGGGCACGCCCTGGCAGCACCTCATGGTGCCGGTGCAGTGAGGGGAGCAGTGAGGAGGGAGTGAGCCCGGGCATGGCGACAGCCCGGGGCCCGTGAGCGCCTGTGGCGCCCCGGGTCAGAGGGGCGCGTCGCCGCCGGCTTGCCCGGCGTCGTCGGCTGCCTCGCCACCGCCCTGGGTCAGGGTGCCGCGCTCCTGGCGGACCTGGGCCTTCTCGCCGGCGTCGGCGAACTTGCTGTACTTGTGCAGCACCGGAACCATCTGCGCGTAGACGCGCGGGTTGCCGGCCAGGCACTCGCGCTGCTCGAGGAAGTCGGCCTCGCCGGTGAAGTTGCCCACCAGGCCGCCGGCTTCCTGCACCAGCAGCGAGCCCGCCGCCACGTCCCAGGGGGCCAGGCCCAGCTCGAAGAAGGCGTCGGTGAAGCCGGCCGCCACATAGGCCAGGTCCAGGGCGGCGGCGCCGGGGCGGCGCACGCCGGCGGTGCGCTGCATCACCTCGCCCATGAGGCGCAGGTAAGGCTCGAGCGCGTCGCCCTTGCGGTAGGGGAAGCCGGTGGACACCAGCGACTGGCGCAGCTCGGTGCGCTTGCTCACGCGGATGCGGCGGTCATTGAGCATGGCGCCGCGGCCGCGGGTGGCGGTGAAGAGGTCGTTGCGGGTCGGGTCGTAGACCACCGCCTGTTCCACCTTGCCCCGCACGGCCAGGGCGATGCTCACGCAATAGACCGGGAAGCCGTGGATGAAGTTG
>CAZCTU010000048.1:0-9550 GCA_964501495.1 uncultured Ramlibacter sp. | reverse complement strand
AGCGACGAGTCCCAGGCCCATGTGTTCGTGGGCCTGACCACCCACGGCAAGGGCGAGTCGGCGCGCATCGCCAACGGCTTCAAGCGGCATGGCTTCGAGGCGCTGGACCTGACCCATGACGACCTCGCCAAGGAGCATGTACGGCACATGGTGGGTGGCCCTTCCGCGCTGGCCAAGGACGAGCGACTGCTGCGCTTCGTGTTCCCCGAGCGGCCCGGGGCGCTGATGAAGTTCCTCTCGCACATGCGGCCGGGCTGGAACATCTCCCTCTTCCACTACCGCAACCAGGGCGCCGATTACGGCCGCATCCTTGTGGGCCTGCAGGTGCCCAAGTCCGAGGAGAAGGAGTTCCGTGCCTTCCTCGACACGCTGGGCTACCCGCACGTGGACGAGACCAGGAACCCGGTGTACCGCTTGTTCCTGCGAAGCTGATCTGTAAGAGATTCGGCGCGTCTTGGCGCGCCAGCCCTTCAGCGCATCAACGCGGCAGCGGCGGCAAATCGAGCACGACGGTCGATGGCCCCTGCCGGTCCGGCCCGAGTTGCGCGCGGCGACCCTGGACGGATTGCAGGACCAAACCCTCCGCCACCGGCGTGCCCACGGCGAAAGGCCGGGGCGGACCGCCATCGATCGAGAGGATGGCCGCTCCACGACCGGACACACCCGCCGCCACACCCGTCAATTGCAGGCGACTGCCGGGGGAGGCGGCCGGCTTGCCCTCGGTACGGCTGGCGGGCGCCGCCAGGAGGCGCGCGACCTGCTCGGGCGCAGCGGCCTCTGGCAGGCGGGCCGGTGCAGCCACATCGGCGGCAGCGGAAGACCGGGTCACCGAGATCTTCAAACCCCAATACGCCAGGCTGGCCGCGGCGCCTGCCGCGAGCACGAGGGCGGCCAGCCGCGGAGCCAAGGACTGAGGCGCAACGCCGGCGCTCGACGGCCGTGCAGCCGGGACGGTGTTCGCTTGAGGCAGGAGAGGCATGGGGTGGCCGCGTTTGGAGTCGCTGCATTATCATGCCCCGAAGCATTTTTTCTTCACCCCATGAAGGCCACTGCCCTCCTTCCCGCTCACCTGCCGGCGCGCCTGCGCCGCGCGGCCGGCTTCACCCTCATCGAGCTGATGGTGGTGCTGGTCATCATCGGCGTGCTTGCGGCGCTCATCGTTCCGAACGTCCTGCAGCGGGCCGACGATGCCCGGGTGACCGCGGCGCGCACCGACATCAACAACCTGATGCAGGCGCTCAAGCTCTATCGCCTGGACAACCAGCGCTACCCCACGAGCGAGCAGGGCCTGCAGGCCCTGGTGACCAAGCCCGGCACCGAGCCGGCGCCGCCCAACTGGAAGCCCTACCTCGAGAAGCTGCCCAACGACCCCTGGGGACGGCCCTACCAGTACGCCAACCCCGGCGTCAAAGGCGAGATCGACGTGCTGTCGCTGGGCGCGGACGGCCAGGTCGGCGGCGAAGGCAACAATGCCGACATCGGCAGCTGGCAATAAGCCTGCGCTCCTTGCCGGTGTGCCGGCCCGCCCTCTCCCTTGGCGCCAGGCCCGCGGCTTCACCCTGATCGAATTGATGGTGGTGGTCGCCATCATCGCCATCGGCAGCGCCGGGGTGATGTTTGCGCTGCGCGACTCCGCCGCCACCCAGCTCGAACGCGAAGGCCTGCGCCTGGCGGCGCTGCTGGAATCGGCGCGGGCCCAGTCACGCGCCAGCGGCCAGCCGGTGCGCTGGCGGCCGGTGGAGGGCGGCTTCCGGTTCGAGCTGGCAACGAGCACCCCTGCCGGTACCCCGGCCTCCCCGAGCGCCGCAGGCGCCTTACCTCAGCTGCCGACCCGCTGGCTCGGCAACGACATCCGCGTCCAGGGCAGCCCGGACCTCCTGCTCGGGCCGGAGCCGATTCTTGCGCCCCAGGCGGTGGTGATCGAATCCGCGGCGCTTCCCGGTCGGCCGCTGCAAATTGCGACCGACGGGGTTCAGCCCTTCCACGTAGAAGCGCCCGGAGCACGGCCTTGAGCGCCCGACACACGCAGGACCGATCCTGGACAGGTGTTTCGCTTCGGACGGGCGGTATTGATTCCCCACGGGTCCGGCATCAACAGGGCTTCACCCTGATCGAGGTGATGGTCGCCCTGGGCATGGTGGCCATCGCGCTGGTCGCCGGCCTCAAGGCCACCGCTGCCCTGACCGACAACGCCGGCAGGCAGGCCGACATGCTGCTGGCGCAGGCCTGCGCGGACAACGCACTGGCCACCGTGCGCCTGGCGCAGCGCCTGCCCGGGCTGGGTGAATCCAGCAGCCCTTGCCGCCAGGGCGGACAGTCCTTTGACGTGGTGCTGGTGGTCGCCCCCACGCCGAACCCGAACTTCCGCCGCGTCGATGCACAGGTGCGCCGCGGCGCGGAGCCGATGCTGCGCGTGTCGACGATCGTGGGGCAGTACTGAGATGGCCCGCGACCGGACTCGCCAGGGGCCTTTCCTCATCCCGCGCCGCGCCGGACGGGACTCCCGGGTCACCCGCGGCTTTACCCTGGTCGAATTGCTCGTCGCCTTGTTCGTGCTGTCGCTGGTAGCCGTCCTGGGCTGGCGCGGGCTGGACGGCATGGTGCGGACCCAGTCCCGGCTCAAGGACCGCGCCGACGAGGTGCTGACCCTGCAGGTCGGCCTGGCGCAGTGGCGCGCCGACCTAGACGCGATCGTGTCGATGCCGGGCCTGCCCGCCATCGAGTGGAATGGCCAGGTGCTGCGCCTCCTGCGCCGCGCCGAAGGGCCGGCCGGCCCGGCGGTGATGGTCACCGCCTGGACGCGCCGCAGCGACGCGGGCGGCAGTCGCTGGCGGCGCTGGCAGTCGCTGCCCACCAGTGACCGCAGCGAGGTGCAGGCCGCCTGGCAGCAGGCCGACCTCTGGGCCCGCAACCCCGGGGCCACCGAACGCGCTCGCGAAGCCGCCCTGGTGCCGATGGACGACTGGCAGGTCTTCTTCTACCGAGGCAATGCCTGGATCAACCCGCAGTCCAGCGATGCGGAGCAAGCCGATGCGCCAGGGCAGGCTGGACGCACACCCGGCGCCAACGCCGGCAACCGCGGCGCCGACGGTAGCACCAGCCTGCCCGACGGGGTGCGGGTGATCCTGCAATTCCCGGCCACGGCGGCCGTGCCCGGCGCGCTGACACTGGATTGGGTCAGCCCGCGGGTGGCGGGGGCAAAGCAATGACCCGCCGTCTCCGGAATCAGCGCGGGGCGGCCCTGCTGGTCGCCTTGCTCACCGTGGCCATGGTGGCCACCTTGGCCGCCGCCGGCCTGTGGCAGCAGTGGCGCGCCGTCGAGGTCGAGGCTGCGGAGCGCCAGCGCGCGCAGGCGGCCTGGGTGCTGTCCGGTGCGCTCGACTGGGCTCGCCTGATCCTGCGCGAGGACGCGGCCGCCGGCGGGGTCGACCACCTGGGCGAACCCTGGGCGGTGCCGCTGCGCGAGGCGCGGCTTGCTACCTTCCTGGCCGCCGATCGGAGCGCCGACACAGACGGGAGCCGGAGCAGCAGCGTCGGCAACAGCTTCCTCTCCGGCGAGATCATCGACCTGCAGTCCCGCCTGAACGTGAGCAACCTGGTGGACGGCAGCCGGGTGTCGCCCCCGGCCCTGCTGGCCTTCACCCGCCTCTTCGAGTTGCTGGGGCTGCCCGCCAGCCAGGTCGAACCGATGGCCCGGCAGCTGCTGCGCGCCACCCTGGCGAGTCAGGGCACGCTGCCGGCCGATGGCGCACCCGTTCCGCTGCTGCCCCAGGACGCCACCCAGCTGGGCTGGTTGGGGCTGCCGCCGGCCACGGTGAGCGCCCTGGCACCCCATGTAACCGTGCTCCCCGCACGCACGCCGGTCAACCTGAACACCGCCTCCGCGACGGTGATCTACGCGGCTATCGACGGCATCAGCCTGGCCGACGCCCAGCGCCTCGTCGCCCGGCGCGCCGCCAGCCACCTGCGCAGCCTGGCCGACGCGACGCCCATCCTGGGCAACAACGCCCGCACCGGCGACGGCGCGACCAGCGTCTCCACCCGCTACTTCGAGGTGAGGGGACGGCTGCGGATCGACGAGCAGGTGGTGGAGGAGCGCAGCCTGGTTCAGCGCGACAACAAGCTGGTGCAGGCCTTGCGGCGCCAGCGCGTACCGGCCGTGTCGGCCGCCGCGCCGTCCTGACCCTGCCGGGCAGGCCCCGGCAAATCACGGCCCGAATCCCCCCGCCAACACCGAGCCATGGCATATGCTCCAGCCAGGGCGCGCCCGCCGAGGACGCTCCCTACAATGACCACGATCCATGAGCTCTCTCCTTGTCCTGCTGCCCACCGGCCCGGTTTCGGGGGCACTGGAGTTTCCCTACCTCGTCTCCCCTGACGGCCGCAGCCTGTCGGCGTCGGGGCGGGCGGCCGCGGCGCTGCTGCCCTCGGCCACGGGGGCGGGCGGTGAGGTGGTGGGCGTGGTGCCGGCCGCAGCCCTGTCCTGGCACCGGATCACCTGGCCGCGCGGCGTGGCGGCCGGTTCACCGCGCCTGCGCGCGGCCCTGGAGGGCCTGCTCGAGGAGCATCTGCTCGACGAACCCGAAGCCCTGCATTTCGCGGTCGAGCCCGGCGGGCGTCCCGGCGAGGCGGCCTGGGTCGCGGTGTGCGATCGCCACTGGCTGAAGGCCACCCTGCAGCTGCTCGAATCTTCCGGCCGCGCGCCGCACCGGCTGGTGCCGGAGGTGGCACCGGAGGCGCCCGCCCTGCTGCTGGCCCTGCCCGCTTCGGCCGCCGGTGATCCAGAAGGATCGCCGTGGCTAGTCCATCGCAGCGCCACCGGCGTCCGGCGCCTGCCCCTGGTGCCGGGCGTGACCGAGCTCCTGTCCAGCCTGGATGAAGACACCCTGCTCCTGGCCGAGCCCTCGGTGAGCGCGCAGGCCGAGGCCC
Organism: uncultured Ramlibacter sp.; assembly: GCA_964501495.1. Classification (GTDB taxonomy): domain Bacteria; phylum Pseudomonadota; class Gammaproteobacteria; order Burkholderiales; family Burkholderiaceae_C; genus Ramlibacter. The sequence continues at coordinate 4,621 of CAZCTU010000048.1, read as the reverse complement.
TGCTGCAGCGGCAGGCGGTGCTGCAGCCCGCCGGCCAGCGCTGGCTGCAGGCCGCGCAGTCCCGATGGGACCTGGCCCAGTTCGACCTGCTGCGTTCGGGCCGGACCCGTTTCTTCAAGGGTCTGGCCGCCACGCTCGCCATGCTGCGCTCACCCGCCTGGCGGCCGGCGCGCTGGGCGGCACTCGCCTTGCTGCTGGCTCACCTGGTGGGCCTCAACGCCTGGGCCTGGATGGAGCGCAGCCAGCTGCAAGCCAAACAGGAAGCGGTGAAGAGCGTCCTCACCCGCAACTTCCCCCAGGTCAAGGTCGTGATCGACGCGCCCCTGCAGATGGAGCGCGAGGTGGCCGCCCTGCGCCAGGCCACCGGCGCACCCTCGCCGGCCGACCTCGAGTCCATGCTCGGCGCGCTGGCCCAGGTCGCCGGCGACCGGCAGGCCACCGAGATCCGCTACGACCGCCAGGGCCTGCAGGTCCGCGGCCTGAACATCAGCGGCCCGCAACTGCAGGCCGCGGCGCCCGCCTTGCGCGCGCAGGGCCTCACCGCCAGCGCGCAGGGCGACACCCTCGTGCTGCGCGCGGAGGCCCGGCCATGAACGCGACCCGGCGCGGCGCAGGCCGCCGCGAGAGCGACCAGCCCCAAGCCTGGCGCGCACGCCTCGCACGCCTCTGGCGCGCCCAGCCCCGCCGCCAGCAGGTGCTGGTGGCGCTGGCCCTGGGGCTGGTGGCGGGCGCGCTCATCTGGCGCATTGCCCTGGCGCCGGCCCTGACCCTGTGGCGCGAGGCGCCGCAGCGCGAGCTGGCGCTCGACACGCAGCTGCAGCGCATGCAGGCGCTCGAGGCCCAGGCGCGCATGCTCCAGCAGCTGCCCCGGGCCGGCCGCGACGACGCCCGCCGCGCGCTGGAAGCCAGCGTGCAGCAGCAACTGGGCAACACCGCCCGGCTCCAGGTGAGCGGCGACGGCGCGACGCTCACCCTCACCGGTGCGCGTGGGGAATCGCTGGCCCAGTGGATGGCGCAGGCGCGCATTGACGCCCGCGTCCGACCCTCGGCCGCACAGCTGACTCGCAACCCGGCCGGGACCTGGGACGGCAACCTCACCCTGGCCCTGCCCGAACGCTGATGGCACGGCGCACCCGCACCTCCAAGGCCCCCTGGGGCTGGGCCCTCACCGGCGCCCTCGCCGGCCTGCTGGGCGCGCTGACGGTCTTTGCGCCCGCGAGCTGGGCCGCCGCCGCCCTGGCACGCGCCAGCGAAGGCCGTGTGCAGCTCCTCGAACCCCGCGGTACCGTCTGGAACGGCTCCGCCCAGGTCCACCTCACCGGTGGGGCGGGCAGCCGTGACGCCATGTCCCTGCCCTCACGGCTGGCGTGGACCCTGCGGCCTTCGCTGGGCACGGTGTCTTCCGGCTGGCCGGGGCTCTCGCTTCACCTGCAGGCGGAATGCTGCACCCCTGCGCCGCTGGGCCTCGCCCTGGGCTGGCACCCGGGCGGCGCGGAACTGGCGGTGACTGATGCGCCCGACACACCGGCCTCCCAGTGGCCAGCCAGCCTGCTGGCAGGCCTGGGGACGCCCTGGAACACGCTGGACCTCGAGGGCCGGCTGCAGCTGCAGACCCAGGGCCTGCGCCTGCGCTGGGAAGCCGGCCGGCTGCAAATGACCGGCCGCGCCGAACTGTCGCTGCTGGGGGCCTCGTCGCGCCTGGCCACCCTGCGGCCCCTGGGCAGCTACCGCCTGCGCCTGGAGGGGGGCGCCACGCCCGGGCTCCAGCTCGACACGCTCGAAGGCGCGCTGCAACTGCAAGGGAGCGGGCAGTGGGTGGGCGAGCGCCTGCGCTTCTCCGGCGAAGCCAGCGCCCAACCCGGGCGCGAAGCCGCGCTCGACAACCTCCTGAACATCATCGGGCGGCGCGCCGGCGCGCGCGCTCTCATCACACTGGGCTGAACGCATATGGCCAATTCACGACCTGCCACCGCCTTTCCCTTCGCCCTACATCCGCTGATGCTGGCCGTCCTGCTGCTGTCTGCAGCCGGCGCGCAGGCGCAGACCGCCGGCGTGCCGGGCGCCCCTGCATCGGGCGGGGCACCCAATACTTCGCCGACCACTGCCCAGGCCCCGGCGCAAGCCCCTGCACAGACGGGCGGCCTCGGCATGGCGACCCCGCCCTCCGCCTCGCCTTCCACGCCGCCTCCCCCCGCGGCAGCACCGGCGGCATCCGGAGGCCCGGCGCCCGCCCTCGCCCTGCCCGCGCGGCCCGGCAGCCGGGAGCCGATCACCCTCAACTTCGCCAATGCGGACATCGAGGCGGTGGCCCGCACCATGGCCACCCTCACCGGCCGCAGCATCGTGGTCGACCCGCGGGTGCGCGGCACCATGAACCTGGCCACCGACCGGCCGGTCACGCCGCAGGCCGCGTACGCGCAGTTCCTGGCCATGCTGCGGCTCTCGGGCTACACCGTCGTCGATGCCGGCGGCATGCTCAAGGTCGTGCCCGAGGCCGACGCCAAGCTGCAGGCCGGCCCGGTGGCGGTGGACCGCGCGCCGGGCGGCAACCAGATGGTGACCCAGATCTTCCGCCTGCACTACGAGGCGGCCAGCAACCTGGTTCCCATCCTGCGGCCCCTGATCAGTCCGAACAACACCATCAACGTGAGCCCCGGCAGCAATGCGCTGGTGATCACCGACTACGCCGACAACCTCGCACGCCTGGGCCGCATCATCGCGGCGCTCGACACGGCCAATACCACCGACGTGGAGGTGATTTCGCTGCGGCACGCGCTCGCGGCCGACCTCGCGCCGGTGGTGCAGCGCCTGTCCGAAGCCAGCAGCGCCGGCCCCACCGTCGGCCCGGCCGCGGCCGGGGGCGACGCCGCCAACCGGGTGGCGATCGTGGCCGAGCCGCGCGCCAACGCGCTGCTGGTGCGCGCGCCCAACGCGGCGCGCCTCAACCTCGTGCGCCAGCTGATCGAGCGGCTGGACCAGCCCGGTGTGCAGAGCCCCGGCGGCAACATCCACGTGGTCTACCTGAAGAACGCCGAGGCCACCCGCCTGGCGGTAAGCCTGCGCGCGGCGCTCGCCAGCCAGGCGGCGGTTGCGGCCGTCCCCGGTGTCGGCGCGCCCGCCCCGGTCGCCGCAGGTGTCGCGGCGCCCTCGGCCGCGCCGAGCAGCGTCGCCGGCGGCGGCAGCCCGGCGACCGCCGCGATCCAGCCCGCCGCTCAGCCCACGACCGGCGGCCAGATCCAGGCCGACCCGGCCACCAATGCGCTGATCATCACCGCGCCCGACCCGCAGTACCGGCAGCTGCGCGCGGTGATCGAGCAGCTGGACACCCGCCGCGCCCAGGTCTTCGTCGAGAGCCTGATCGCCGAGGTCAACCCCGACCGCGCCGCCGAACTAGGCGTACAATGGCAGCACGTCATCGGCAACGCGAGCGACAAGACCCTGGGCGTGCTGGGAACCAACTTCACCATCGGCGGCTCGAACATCATCTCGCTCGCCACCGGCGCGGCCAGCGGCCAGACCCTGCCCTCGCCCGGCGGCAACCTGGGCATCGTGCGCAACATCAACGGCACCTACGTGCTCTCGGCCCTGGCCCGCTTCATCGAGACGCAGGCCGGCGGCAACGTGCTGTCCACGCCCAACCTGCTCACGCTGGACAACGAGGAAGCCAAGATCGTCATCGGCCAGAACGTGCCCTTCGTCACCGGCCAGTACACCAGCAACAACACCAGCGGCGCGACGGTCAATCCCTTCCAGACCATCGAGCGCAAGGACGTGGGCCTGACCCTGCGGGTGCGCCCGCAGATCAGCGAGAACGGCACGGTGAAGATGCAGATCTTCCAGGAGGTCTCCAGCGTGCAGGCCGGCACGGTCAATTCGAGCACCGGCCCCGTGACCAACAAGCGCTCGATCGAGTCGAACGTGATCGTCGACAACGGCTCCATCGTGGTCCTGGGCGGCCTGCTGCAGGACGAGTACGCCGGCAACGAGCAGAAGCTGCCGGGCCTGGGCGACATTCCCGGCCTCGGCCGCCTGTTCAAGAGCGAGACCCGCAGCCGCAAAAAGACCAACCTCATGGTCTTCCTGCGGCCGGTGGTGGTGCGTGACAACGCGAGCAGCGAGAGCCTGTCCCTGGACCGCTACGATCTGATGCGCGTGCAGCAGTCGGGCGCGCAGCCGACGCCGAGCAGCATCCTGTCCATCAACGGGGCGCCGCTGATGCCGCCCTTGTCGCCCGCGGCCACGCCGTCGCCCTCCCCGGCCCCCGCGCAAGCGCCAGGCGCCCAGGCCCAGCCCGCGCCGGCTGCGCCGCTGCCACCCGCGCGCCCGCTGCCGCCGGCCCAGGACCGGCAGTAGGCCCGGCCCCACAGACAGCAGCAAGCAGCCAGAAGCGCCCTCCGCATGTCCCGACATCCGCTGCCCTACGCCTTCGCCCGCGGCCACCAGCTGCTGCTGGAGGACGACGGCTCGTCGCTCACCCTCTGGCACGCCGGCGCGGAACCCGGCGCGGCCTGGAGCGAGGTGATGCGCAAGTTCCCGGTGACGCAGCTGGCGCGGCTGGACGCCGGCGCGCTGGCGCAGCGCATCACCGCGGCCTATGCGCAGGGCGAGTCGAGCGCGGCCT
>CAZCTU010000047.1:0-9659 GCA_964501495.1 uncultured Ramlibacter sp. | reverse complement strand
GGTGTCGACGCTGGCGCCGGCCGCCAGCGCCTGCAGCTGCCGCACCAGCACGCCGCGCCGCGCCAGGCTGCCGGCCGCGGCCAGCGTCGCCGCAGGCGTGGCGAGAGACAGCGCGCAGGGGCAGGTCACGACCAGCACCGCCACGGCCACAGACAGCGCGTGGGCCGGCCCGGCCGACCACCACCAGGCGGCGGCGCCGGCCGCGGCCAGCACCACCCCGATGAGGAAAGGCGTGGCGATGCGGTCGGCCAGGCGCGCCAGACGCGGCTTGTCCACCGAGGCCCGCTCCATGAGGGCCACGATGGCCGCATGCCGGGTGTCGGCGCCCAGGCGCTCGACGCGCAGCGTGATCGCGGCCTGCAGGTTGTGGCTACCGGCGACCAGGGCGTCGCCCGGTCCGCGCGCCAGGGGCTCGGACTCGCCGGTGAGGAGGGCCTCGTCGAAGCGGCTCTCGCCCGTCTCGATGCGGCCGTCGGCCGGCACCGCCTCGCCGGGCAGCACCCGCACGAGGTCGCCCACCGCGAGCCGGCGGGCGGGCACCCGCAGGAATTCGCCGGTGGCCGGGTCCAGGCGCAGCACGCTGGCGGGCAGCGCGCGGGCCAGGGCCTCGAGCGCGCCGGCGGTGCGGTCACGCAGGCGCGCCTCGAGCAGGCGGCCCGAGAGCAGGAAGAAGACGAACATGGTGACCGAGTCGTACCAGACCTCGCGGCCCCAGGGGCCCGACGGGTCGAAGGTGGCGGCGGTGCTGGCCAGGAAGGCAATGGCCAGGCCCAGGGCCACCGGCACGTCCATGCCCAGGCGGCGGTGGGTCAGGTCACGCAGCGCGGTGGCGAAAAAGGGCCAGCAGGAAAAGAGCATGACCGGCACGGTCATCATCCAGGCGCCCCACCGGAGCAGGGCCTCCTGGTCGGACGGGATCTCGCCCGGTGCGGCGATGTACAGGGGGTACGAGTACATCATCGCCTGCATCATTCCGAAGCCGGCCACCAGCCACCGCCACAGGAGCTTGCGCTGCTCGCGCCGGCGCGGCTCGGCGTCCAGCAGGTCGCCGGCGGGCAGGGCGCCGTAGCCCGCGCGCCTCAAGGAGACCAGCCAGTCCGAAGGTCGCGAGGCGCCTGGGACCTCTGGGCACCATTCGATGCGGGCGGTGGCAGCGCCGCCGTTGACCTGCACCGCGCGCACGCCGGGCAGGCCCTGCAGCGCGCCCTCGACCGCCAGCGTGCAGGCGGCGCAGTGCATGCCCTCGATGGCCAGGTAGGACTCCCAGACCGTGTCCGTGTTCAAGGCGCCCGCACCGCCGGCGCCGTTCAGCGGACGGCCGAAGGCGCGCCACTCGGCCGGGTCGTCCAGCAGGACGGCCGCTGCGGAGGCGGAGAGGTTCAGGTCGGTGGCGGCGGCGCTCGCGTCGGACATCGGCGGCAAGATTAACCGCAACGGATCGCTGCGCCTTGACCTGCCTCACGCCACGGGCATCCGCCATGAAGGCACAATCAAGGTCGTTACCCTTTTCACATCGACCCAAGGAGACCCCATGAAGATCGTCCTGGCCGCCGACGGCAGCAAGTTCACCAAGAAGGCGCTGGCCTTCCTCGTCACCCATGAAAGCCTGGCCGGCCCTGATGATGAAGTGATCGTGGTCAACGTCCAGCTGCCCCTGCCGCCCCGGGTGCGCTCGGCGGTCGGCGCCGACATCGTGCGCGACTACCAGAGCGAGGAGGCCGAGAAGGTGCTGGGCCCGATCCGCAAGTTCCTGGACAAGCACGACATCCGCTACCGCTGCGAGTGGTCGGTGGGCCATGCCCACGAGCAGCTGCTGAAGACGGCCAAGAAGACCAAGGCCCACATGATCGTCATGGGCACCCACGGCCACGGCCTGCTGGGCACCGCCGTCATGGGCAGCGTGGCGCAGAAGGTGGTGTCCGAGTCCTCCGTGCCGGTGATGCTGGTCAAGTAAGCGAGCACCTTTCGCGCGGAAGGCCGCCTCCGGGCGGCCTTTTCATTGGCGCAAGGAGGGCCGCGCCCCGCCCGGGTGGCTGGACGCCTGGGGTCCGACTTTCAGACGCCGGCGCGCGGCAAGCCGGCCGCCTCGCGCGCCAGGGCGGTGATGCGGCCCCAGTCGCCCGCGGCCATGGCCTCCGGCGGCGTGAGCCAGGAACCGCCCACGCAGGCCACGTTGGGCAGGGCGAGGAACTCGCCCGCGTTCTGCGGCGAGACGCCGCCGGTGGGGCAGAACGTCACGTCGAAGAAAGGGCCGCCCCAGGCCTTGAGCATGGCGGGGCCGCCGGCCTGCATCGCCGGGAAGAACTTGAGGGCGTCGTAGCCCTCCTCCTGCGCCATCATGATCTCGCTGCCGGTGGCGACGCCGGGCAGCAGCGGCAGGCCCAGGTCGCGGCAGGCGCGGCCCACCGACACGGTGAAGCCCGGGCTGACCGCGAAGCGCGCGCCCGCGGCGGCGGCGGCCTTCGCGTCTTCGGCGCTTCGCACCGTGCCCGCGCCGGCCACCGCCTCCGGCACCTCCTGCGCGATGGCGCGGATGGCATCCAAGGCGGCGGCGGTACGCAGGGTCACCTCCAGCATGCGGATGCCGCCGGCCACCAGGGCCCGCGCCAGGGGCACGGCCTGGGCCGCGTCCTGCACCACGATGACCGGAATGACCGGCGCGTCGCCCATCACGAGCTGCGCGGTCAGGGTGGCGGGCAAGGGGGTCAAAGCCATGTGCAGGCTCCTTCTTCGGCGGTGAGGGCGTGGCGGCGGAAATTGGCGAACAGGTCGCGGCCGAGGCCGACCTGGTTGGCAGCGTGCTGCTCGGGGGAGATGGTGGCCAGCGGGCGCGCGGCCCACTCGGCCTCGGGCACCCGGGCCTCCAGGGTGCCGGCCACGCCGTCCATGCGCACCACGTCGCCATCGCGCAGGCGGGCCAGCGGGCCGCCGGCCTGGGCCTCGGGCGAGACGTGGATGGCGGCGGGCACCTTGCCCGAGGCGCCGCTCATGCGGCCGTCGGTCACCAGCGCCACGCGCCAGCCCTCCCCCTGCAGCACCGCCAGCGGCGGCGTGAGCTTGTGCAGCTCGGGCATGCCGTTGGCGCGCGGGCCCTGCCAGCGCACCACGCAGACCAGGCCGCCGGGCGACCCGCTGGCGGCGTCGGCGCTGGCCTGGCAGGCGCGTTCGAGCTCGCCGCTGCCGAAGGCCGCGAGCAGCGCCTCCTGGCTGTCGAACACGCGCGCAGGCGCCTCGATGACGTGGCGGTCTTCCGGCACCGCCGAGACCTTGATCACGGCGCGGCCCAGGTTGCCCTGGAGCAGCTTGAGGCCGCCGGTGGGCGAGAAGGGCGCGGACGCGGGGCGCAGCACCGAGGCGTCGCCGCTGGCGCCGCTGTCGGCCCAGCGAATCGAGGCAGTGGGCTCGGCCCCGGCTTCGGGCGGCTGCGGAATGCGGGTGAATTCGCGCAGCCCGGCCTCGCGCACGGTTGCCACGTCGGCATGCATCAGGCCGGCGTCCATCAGCTCGCGAATGACGTAGCCGGGGCCGCCGGCGGCCTGGAACTGGTTCACGTCGGCGTTGCCGTTCGGATAGACCCGCGCCAGGAGCGGCACCACCGAGGACAGGCGCTCGAAGTCGTTCCAGTCGATGGTGAGGCCGGCCGAGCGCGCCACCGCCACCCAGTGAATCAGGTGGTTGGTGGAGCCGCCGGTGGCCAGAAGGGCGAGCATGGCGTTCACGATGCAGCGCTCGTCGACCATGCGGCCGATGGGCCTGAAGCGCGGGCCGCCGTGCAGGTTGGAGAGGACGGTGCGCACCGCCTCACGCGTGAGCTGCTCGCGCAGGGCGTCGCCCGGCGGGATGAAAGCGGCACCGGGCACATGCAGGCCCATCGCCTCCATCAGCATCTGGTTGCTGTTGGCGGTGCCGTAAAAGGTGCAGGTGCCCAGGCCGTGGTAGGCCTTCTGCTCGGCCTCGAGCAGCGCGGCGCGGCCCACCTCGCCGCGCGCGGCCTGCTCGCGCACCCTGGCCTTCTCGCTGTTGGACAGGCCCGAGGACATGGGGCCGCCGGGCACGAAGACCACCGGCAGGTGGCCGAAGTGCAGCGCGCCGATCAACAGGCCCGGGACGATCTTGTCGCAGATACCGAGCATGAGCGCGGCGTCGAACACGTCGTGGGTGAGGCCGATGGCGGCGCCCTGGGCGATGACGTCGCGTGAGAAGAGCGAGAGCTCCATGCCCGGCAGGCCCTGGGTCACGCCGTCGCACATGGCCGGCACGCCGCCGGCCACCTGCGCGGTGGCGCCGTGGCGGCGCGCCTCGTCCTTGATGACGGCGGGGTAGCCGGCATAGGGCGAGTGGGCCGAGAGCATGTCGTTGTAGGCGCTGACGATGCCGATGTTGGGCGCGCGCTCGGCGACCACCTTGAACTTGTCGTTCACGGGCAGGGCCGCGAAGGCATGGGCCACGTTGGCGCAGCCCAAGCGGTCGGCGCCGCGCTCGCGGCCGGCCAGGCGGTCGATCTGGGCCAGGTAGGCCTCGCGCCCGGCGCGGCTTCGCTGGCGGATGCGGTCGGTGACTTCGGCCACCACGGGGTGAAGGGACATCGCTGTGCCGCCGGGCCTCGCGGCCACCGGCGTCTCTGTGAGAGGGGAATCGGGTCATCCTACCCCCATCGCCTGCCTCTGGCGGGGGCGCAGTTACGAACAGGTTACGAACGACACGCCGGGCCGCACGGCCCCTGGCGGCGAGGCGCCGGCCGTGCCGGGCCCCGGGCTATGCCTGCGTCGGGTGCCACAATTGGAGGCCATGAGCACCACCTCTTCTTCGATCGCCGACCTGCGCAAAAGCTACGAGCGCGCCGAGCTGAGCGAGGACGCCAGCCAGGCCGAACCGCTGCGCCAGTTCGACCAGTGGCTCACCGAAGCCATCGCCGCCGAGGTGCCCGAGCCCAATGCCATGACCCTGGCCACCGTGGGCAGCGACCTGCGCCCCAGCACCCGGGTCGTCCTGGTCAAGGGCTACGACGCCCGCGGCATCGTCTGGTACACCAACTACGACAGCCGCAAGGGCCGGCAGCTGGCGGGCAATCCCTTCGCCGCCTTGCAGTTCCACTGGGTCGAACTCGAGCGCGTGGTGCGCATCGAGGGCCGGGTGGAGAAGGTGAGCGAGGAGGAGAGCGACGCCTACTTCCACAGCCGCCCGCTCGACTCGCGCATCGGCGCCTGGGCCAGCCCGCAAAGCCAGGTCATCGCCGGGCGCTCGGTGCTGGTGGCCAACGCCGCGAAGTACGGCGCGCAGTTCCTGCTGCAGCCCCCGCGCCCGCCGCACTGGGGCGGCTACCGCCTGGTGCCGGAGCGCTGGGAGTTCTGGCAGGGCCGCAAGAGCCGGCTGCATGACCGGCTGCAGTACAGCCCCGAAGGGGAAGGCTGGCGACGCGAGCGGCTGGCGCCCTGAGGCGGGGTCACGGCCGGAAAAGCGCCCCGCCGGCGCAGCGTTCGCAGCAACTCCCAGGCGTTGACGGTCCGTCCCTGGCAACCTAGAATTGGCGGCAACACGGCCCCTCTCGGTGACCCTGCTCAGGCAGGGAAGCCGCTGAGGGGTTTTTTATTGCGCGCTCACCACTCACTGTCCCAACCGCCGGGTGCGCCCAAGCCCGACAGGTTCAGCCCGAGATGGCCCAGGTCAGGAAAGGCCTGCAGATGCGCCTTCATCCGATCAGGCCATCCGGACCGGGGATTGATCACACCCAGCAGGTGTCTTGTGATCTTGAGCAACACGAAGCAGCGTGCCCGGGCGCGCGTGTCGGTCTCGAGCGAAGCCACCCACCCCACTTCGGAGGCACCGGGCAACCTGGGCTGATCGACGATGTTGCGGTTCCACAGGCGAGCGTGATGCGCGCACACATTACGCAGGTAATTCAGGCTGCGAAGCCACGTCGCGAACACGCGCCCATTGCCCACGCCGTACTGGCGGGCGATGGCATCCTGCTCCGCTTCGCGCATACCGCCAAACAGGGTGGAGAGTGTGCCGAAGTCCCACACTTCGCAGGCCACCCAGATCGCCAGAGGCAAGCCGTACCGGGTCCGGTTGTGCCGCACGAATTCTTCTTTGGAGCGGCCAATCAGCTGCGCGTGCTTGGCCAGCCAATCCTGGTGCCGCGTGAGGCCGGCATTCTGGTCCAGCTTGACGCTGAATTCGTCGTGGAATAGGTCGGCCCGAAGGTAGGCAAATCGATCCAGCGCGCCCAGCGTGTGCGAGGCATCCACTCGTAACGCCACCTCGATGCGTTCGAGCGCGTCCATTACCAGCAGACGCAACTGCTTGTCGAACACATACAGATCCACCGCGTTCTGGAAGGTCGTCCCGCCTCGGAAACAGTCCAGTGCGATTCGCTCCTCCCGGACTTTCTCCGGCTTCCTGCCATGCGAATCCAGCAGGCACAGCGGCCCGCTGCGCGTACGGAACGGATACCAGTAGCCACTGAGCCGGTAGTAGCCGATGCGCTCCAGGTGGTCGAGCGCGCGATCACGGTCCGTGACGATCATTCCCCGGGCAATGAGCTGGCCGAGTTGATCGAAGTAACTCTTCCAGGACTTGGGGTAACGCATGTGTCGCTCCCTTTTTCAAGAGCAGCAATCCACAGACGAACTCCCTGCGAGGCCCCACGGGCCTTGCCACCCGGGCCAGTGGGCGGCCCGGCGCATCCTCTCATGGCGCAGGCCGCAGCGGATCGGGCCTGGCGCCCGGGTCCTTCCTTTGCGCTGACAGGCCTCAGAGCCCCCGCACCAGCAGCATCGCCACCGGCACGGTGAGCAGCGCCAGCAGGGTCGACAGGCCCACCGTGGTCGTCACCGTGTCCTCGGCGACCTGGTAACGCTGGGAGAAAAGAAAAGAGTTGGCGCCGGCCGGCAGCGCCGCCACCGTCACCACCACCCACAGCGGCAGGCCGGTGAGGCCCAGGGCCCAGCCACCGGCCGCGACCAGCGCGGGCAGGGCGAAGTTCTTGGCGCCCACCAGCGCCATCGCGCCGCGCAGGTGCTCGCTGATGCGGACCTGCGAGAGGGTCACGCCCACCAGCAGAAGGGCCATCGGCCCCATCGCCGCGCCCAGGAGGGCCAGGGGCTTGTCGACCACCGCGGGCAGGCTCCAGCCGGTCTGGCCCCAGGCCATGCCGGCCAGGATGGGTAGCGGCACCGGGTGGAGGATGGACTTGCGCAGCGCGTCCAGCACCGAGCGCCAGAGCGCGGGGCCGCCGGTGGCTGCATGGGCCTCGCGCGCTTCCTTCTGGATGGAGAGCTCCATCACCAGCGTGGCGCAGGTCAGAAGGCTCACCGTGTGCACCGTGTACAGGGTGAACAAGGTGACCAGGCCCTGCTCGCCATAGGCCAGGCCGATCAGCGGGATGCCGATCATGATGGTGTTGGAGAAGCACGCCGCCAGGGCCAGCACGCTGGCGCGCCGGTTGAAGCCGTTGACCAGCAAGGTGCCGGCGAAGACCACGCCCAGGCCGATGAAGTAGGCCCCCACCGGGGTGAAGTCCAGGTCCTGCGGCTGCACCCGGCTCATGGTGCGAAACAGCAGCGCCGGCGTGAGCAGCATGAACACCAGGTTGGACAGCTCCCGCGCGGTGGCGGGGCCCACCCAGCGCAGGCGGCCGACCAGGACCCCGGTGGCGATCAGGAAGACAACGGGCAGCAGGGATTCGAGCGCGGACCCGTTCAAGCCGCTCCCCCCTTGACCAGGGAGGCGAAGGTCTTGCGGAACTTGGCGACCTTGGGCGCGGCCACGGCCAGGCAGTAGCCCTGGGTCGGGTTGCGCGCGAAGAAGTCCTGGTGGTAGTCCTCGGCGGGCCAGTAGTTTTCGAGCGGGACCACCTCGGTGACGAGGGGCGCGCCAAAGGCCTTGTCCTGCGAGAGCTCACGAATGAGGTCGTCGGCCACCGCCTTCTGCGCCACGCTCGTGAAGTAGATGCCGCTGCGGTACTGCGTGCCCACGTCATGCCCCTGCCGGTTCAACTGGGTGGGGTCGTGCACGAGGAAGAAGATCTCCAGCAGCTGGCGCAGGCTCACCTGGGCCGGGTCGTAGGTCAGGCGAACGACCTCGCAGCAGCCGGTGCGGCCGGTGCACACGTCCTCGTAGCTGGGGCGGGCTGCCTGGCCGTTGCTGTAGCCGGACTCGACGTCCAGCACGCCGCGCACCTGCACATAGACCGCCTCGGTGCACCAGAAGCAGCCGCCACCCAGGGCGATAACTTCGTGATTGTTTTCCATGGGCCGCACTGTAGCCGGGGCGCTGGCCGCTCACCCGAAGCCGGCGACATGGCCCGGTGCCCGGGACGGCTACCATCGCTGCACCATGGACCTCGGCCAGTTCAAGCCCCTGCTCTCGACCCTCGTCCTGCCGCCGGCCGGACCGCTGCTGCTCGCAGTGCTGGGCCTGCTGTTCGCACGGCGCTCGCGCCTGGCAGTCTGGGTGGCCGGCCTGTCCCTGGTGACCCTCTGGCTGCTGGCCACGCCGGCGGTGTCGAACGCGCTGGCCAAACGCCTGCTGCCCCTGCCTGCGCCCGTGGGACTGCCCGAGCTGCGCCAGGCTGGCACGCAGGCGGTGGTGGTGCTGGGAAGCAGCGTCCTGCCCGAAGCGCCGGAATACGGGCAGGCCCAGCCCTCGAGCGCCACTTTCGCCCGCCTGCGCTACGGCGTGCGGCTGGCGCGCCTGGCCAACCTGCCCCTGGGCTTCGCCGGCGGCGTCGGCTGGGCCGGGCGCGGCACCGCCACCGAGGCCGAGGCCGTGGTGACCTCGGCCAGGCAGGACCTGGGCGCGACGATCCGCTGGGTCGACGACCGCTCGCGCGACACCGCCGAGAACGCCCGGATGATGGCCGCCCTCCTGCGCAAGGACGGCGTGCGCCGCATCGCCCTCGTCTCCGACAGTTGGCACCTGCCCCGGGCGGCGGCCGAATTCCGAGCCGTTGGACTTGAGGTCTTGCCCGCCCCTACCCGAATGCCAGGCCCGATCAATTCACCGCTGATGGACGCGCTGCCCTCTCCCCCTGGCCTGGAGCGGAGCTATCACGTGCTGCGAGAGTGGCTGGCGCTGCGAGTGGCAGCCATCCGGGGCTAGCACCTGGCGGCCCAGGCCGCGTTGGGCACCCACCCCTCACCCCCCACCCCCCCATCACGACCGTCTCGTCTGGCCAGTGAGGCACGCGCTGGGGCCGCGATCCGCGAAACGGCCCCTGCTTTACCCCGTCTTCACTTGACTCGGCTATGCTGGGGCCGGTACATTACTAACCAGTCAGTCATTAAAATTCATGTCCGAGGACACCCCGATCAAACGCGAACGGCGCAAGCAGGCCCGCCCCGGCGAGCTGCTGGACGCGGCCCTGGACCTCTTCGTCGAGAAGGGCTTCGCCGCCACCCGCGTCGAGGAAGTCGCCGCCCGCGCCGGCGTCTCCAAGGGCACCCTCTTTCTCTATTACGCGAGCAAGGACGACCTGTTCAAGGCGGTGGTGCACGAGACCCTGGCGGGCCGCTTCGCCGAGTGGAACGAGGAGTTCGAGCGCTTCGAGGGCAGCACCGCCGACATGCTGCGCTACTGCCTCGACTCCTGGTGGGAGCGTGTGGGCGCCACCCGCGCCTCGGGCATCACCAAGCTGATGTTCAGCGAGGCCCGCAACT
>CAZCTU010000046.1:0-9668 GCA_964501495.1 uncultured Ramlibacter sp. | reverse complement strand
TAGGCGTTTTGAATGTAGCTATTGGAGGTACTTCCGCTTGTGCCCATGCGCCCCATGACCACCACCGTCACCACCCCCTCCATCTACGCCCTGGGCACGGTGACCACCGTGGTCTCGCTGGCGGTGATGGCGCTGGCCGTGGCCCTGGCCGGCTGGCTGGGGCGGCGCGCCTCCGGGAAGGCGGCATGAACGCGCCCGCCGAAGTCGCCGCCCTGTCCGAGGCCCAGATGTACGAGCGCATCGTCTCGGCCATCCTGGACCACCGGCTGCCCCCCGGCACCAAGCTGGTGGAGGACCGGCTGGCCGGCGCCTTCGGCGTCTCGCGCACGCGGGTGCGGCCGGTGCTGGTGCGCCTGGCCAACGAGCAGGTGGTGACCCTGACCCCCAACCGCGGCGCCACCGTCGCCCAGCCCACCGAGCGGGAGGCGCGTGAGGTGTTCGAGGCCCGCCGGCTGATCGAGCCCCGGCTGGTGGAGCTGTTCGTGAAGTCCGCCACCGCCGAGGCGGTGGGACGGCTGCGCGCCCTCACCGAGGCGGAAGAGGCCGCCCGCGCCGCCGGCGACCTGCGCCGCGTGGTGCGGCTCTCGGGCGAGTTCCACCTGGCCATCGCCGAAGGCGCCGGCCACCAGACGCTGGGCCGGGTGCTGCGCGAACTGGTGTCCCGCACCTCCCTCGTCCTCATGGCCTACAGCCCCTCGCAAACCTCGGAGCGCGAGCAGGCCGCCCGCTGCGGCTGCCGCGAGCACCATGCCCTGATCGACGCGATCCGCCTGGGCGATGCGCCCGAGGCCATGCGCCGCATGGTGGACCACCTCGTACGCATCGAGGACCAGCTCGTCTTCGGCGAGGCCGAGGCGCCGGCGGACGACCTGGGCGCGCTCCTGCGCGTCTGAAGCCGCGTCTGAAGGCCGGCCTGAACTCCCACCCGACATCCCGCCTGAAGTCCCGACGGAAATCCCGCCTGTTCGCGCGCCCGAAAGCCCCATGACGAAACGCCAGCTGCTGGTGATCAACCCCAACACCACCGCCTCGGTCTCGGCGCTGCTGCAGCGGCATGCGCAGGCCGCCGCCGGCGACGGCGTGGCGGTGCGCACCGTGACCGCCGCCTTCGGCGCCCCCTACATCTCCGACGAATGCAGCTACGTCGAGGGCGCGCATGCCGCGCTGGCGGCCTGGCGGCAGGCCGTCGCCGAAGGCCCGGCGCCCGACGCGGTGCTGATCGGCTGTTTCGGCGACCCGGGCCTGTTCGCCCTGCGCGAAGCCAGCCCGGTGCCGGTGACCGGCCTGGCCGAGGGCGCCTTCGCCCAGGCCGCCGGCATCGGCCGCTTCGCCGTCGTGACCGGCGGCGCGGCCTGGGGGCCGATGCTGCGCCGCCTCGCTCAGGCCCTGGGCCATTCGGACACGCTGGTCGACGTGATCACCGTGGCGCCCACCGGCGCCCAGCTGGCCGCCGCGCCGCAGGAGGCGATCGCACTGCTGGCCGACGCCTGCCGCCAGGCCGCGGCCCTGCCCGGCGTGGAAGCCGTGATCCTCGGGGGCGCCGGCCTCGCGGGCATGGCCCGCGAAGTGCAGCCGCAGGTCGGCGTGCTGGTCCTGGACAGCGTGGTGGCTGGCACGGTCCACGCGGTGGGACTGGGCTGACCCGGGTTTTCCCTCGCGAGGGCTCTGGCAGGATCCGGCCCATGACCGACACCTCCCGCGCGGGTCCCGACCCGCAAGCCCTCGCCCAGCTGCGCGCCTGGGGCGGCGCCGTGACCGTGCCCGAGGTCAAGGCCTTCTATGCGCCCCGCCACGCCGCACAGGACCGGAGCGGCGTCACCCTGGTGGCGGACCAGGCCTATGGGCCGCACGCCCGCCACCGCCTCGACATCTACCACCCCGCCGAGGGCGGCGCCGGCCGGCCGGTGCTGCTGTTCCTGCACGGGGGCGGCTTTGTCCGTGGCGACAAGTCCGACCGTGCCAACCTGGGCTGGTGGGGCGCGCAGCAGGGCTTCGTCACCGTGCTGGCCAATTACCGCCTCGCGCCCGAGGCGCAGTGGCCTTCGGGCGGGGAGGACGTGGCCCTGGCCTGGCAGTGGCTGCAGATGAACGCCGCCCGCGTCGGCGGCGACCCGCGCGCCATCGTGCTGGCCGGCGAGTCGGCAGGCGCGGCCCATGTGGCGGCGGCCTCGTTCATCCGCGCGCTGCAGCCCGAGGGCTGGAACATCGTCGGCGCCTTCCTGCTCTCGGGGCCCTACGACGCTCGCATGGAGCGCCTGGCCCGCGGCCCCCTGGGCATCCCGACACCCGATCCGCGCAACGACGCCTACTTCGGCGCCGAGCGGGCCGACTGGCGGGACGCGAGCATCCTCGATCGCATCGACGCCCTGCCGTTTCCGGTGTGGGTGGGGATGACCGAGCGGGACCTGCCGCACATGCAGGTGCAGGCGGGTGCGCTGTTCCACCGCCTGGTGACGCAGCACGGCTACCAGCCGCAGTGGCAGGTGCTGGCGGAGCACAACCACTTCTCGCCGTCGGCCTCGCTCGGGACCGAGGACCAGACTCTCGCCGCGCCGCTGGCGGACTTCGTGCGCACCTGTGCGAAACAGGCGCACGCGGCTCAGGCGGCTCAGGCGTCCGCGTAGCGCCGCATCAAGTCGCTCAAATGCTCGGCGGCGGGCGTGAGCGGCAGGTCGGCGCGGCGCACGAAGACGATGTCGGGTGCGGTGAGGCGCTCCTTCACCGGGATCACCTGCAGCGCGGACTGCGCCATCGCGAAGTCGGCCCACTGGCGCGGCAGCATGGCCAGCAGGTCGGTGTTGGCCAGGGCGACCAGCACCGACATCGCCGAATGCGCCTGCAGCTTGATCGCCGGCGCGGGCAGCTTGAAGCGGGCGAAGACGGCGGTGAGGTCCTCCGCCGCATTCACGTCCAGCGAGGGCGTGGCCCAGTCGGCGCCCACCAGCTCCTTGAGCGATTTGGCCCCGGCCAGCGGGTGGCCCTTGCGGCCCACCACGATGCGGGTGTTCTGGAACAGGACCTCGGTGAGCAGGCCGGGGGCGGGGTCGGCCTGCGACACCGCGCCGACATAGAAGTCGATGGTGCCGTTACGCAGGCCCGGCTCGATGGCGGGGTAGAGGCCCTCGATCAACTTGAGCACCACCCCGGGAAAACGCCGCCGGAAGGGCTTGAGCGCCCCGGGCAACATGCCCAGGTGCGGCATGATGGACACGCCCGCCACCACCGTGCCCTGGGTGCCGCCCTGGGCCTGCTCCATCTCCTCGCGGGCGCGCCGCAATTCATTCACCGCCGAACTGGCGCGCTGGTAGAAGAGCCGCCCCATGGGCGTGAGCACCATGCCCCGCACCTCGCGCTCGAACAGCGGGCTGCCCAGCTCCCGTTCCAGGTCGCGGATGCTGCGGGTCAGCCCCGACTGGGCCACGCCCAGGTGGCGCGCCGCGCCGCGAAGGCTGCCCCGCTCCACGATGGCGACCAGGTCGCGCAGTTGATTCAATTTCATGGGTTCAACTTCATGGGTTCAACTTCACGGGCGTTCACAAATCGTGATCAACCTGCATATTCTGGCATCTGTTTGAGAACCCACCGGGGACCTAGACTCCGCCTCATCCCGCTCGCCAGAAGCGGGAGTCGAACACAACGGAGACATCGATGAACCGCACCTTCCACGCCTGGACCCGCCGCGCCCTGGGCGCCGCCGCCCTCGCCACCCTCTCCCTCGCCGCCGTTGGCGCCCACGCCCAGAGCTGGCCGGCCAAACCGGTCAAATTGATCGTCCCTGCCGGCGCCGGCGCCGCCCCCGACGTGATCGCCCGTCTGCTGGCCGACCGCCTGAGCCAGGCCTGGGGCCAGGGCGTGGTGGTGGAGAACCGGCCGGGCGCGGGCGGCATCCCCGGCATGTCGGCGCTGGCCCGCTCGGCCAACGACGGCTACACCATCGGCTTCGTGCCGGCGGCCATGGGCACGATCACGCCCCTCGTCTACAAGAACCCCCAGTTCAACCCCGACACCGACCTCACCTCGGCGGCCACGATCGGCATCAGCCCCCTGGTCATGGTGGCCAACGCCGCCACCGGCATCAACAACCTGCAGGACCTGGCCCGCTTCGCCAAGGCCAACCCGGGCAAGGCCAACTTCGCCGCGCCCCAGCCCAACTCCCTGCCCCACCTGGCCGGCGAGATGCTGAACAAGGCCGGCAACATGGGCATGACCACCGTGCCCTACCCCGCGCCGCCCGCCGCCCTCACCGGCCTGATGTCCGGCGACGTGGTCATGACCACCGACGGCATTCCGGGCCTGATCGGCCAGATCAAGGCCGGCAAGCTCAAGGCACTGGCCGTCACCTCCACCCAGCGCCTGCCGGGCCTGGACATTCCCACCGTCGCCGAGACCTACCCCGGCTACGAGGCGATCGGCTGGTTCCAGATCATCCTGCCCGCCGGCACCCCGGCCGCGGTGATCGACAAGGTCAATGCCGACGTGAACCGCATCATCATGTCGCCCGACATGAGCGCCCGCCTCAACGACATGGGCGTCTACCCCCGTGCCGACTCTCCCGCCGCCGCCCGCGAGTTCTTCGCCTCGCAGCAGCGCGCCATGAAGAAGCTGGTCGCCGACCTCGGCATCCAGCCCCAGTAAGTCCCCCCATCGCCTGACTCTCCCTGCGCCTTCGTGGCGCAGGGCGGGCGGAGCACATCCCGACATCAGGAAGGAAACCCCATGACAACCCGCAAGAAAGCCCTGGTCACCGGCGGCGCCACCGGCATCGGCCGATCCGCGGTACTGGCCCTGGCCCGCGCCGGCTACGACGTCGCCATCAACTACGGCTCCAGCGCCAAGGCGGCCGAGGCCGTGGCGAAAGAGGCCGAGGCCCTGGGCGCTGCCACGATGACGCTGCAGTGCGACGTGAGCGACGACGCCGCGGTGCGGCAGATGATGGGGAAGATCGAGGCGGCCTGGGGCCACCTGGACGCCCTGGTGAACAACGCCGGCACCACCGCCAGCTGGAAGGTCAAGGACCTCGAGAGCCTGAAGATCGACGAGTGGGACCGCACCTTCGCGGTCAACGTACGCGGCACCTTCCAGGTCTCGCGCGCCGCGGTGCCCCTGCTGAAAAAGGGCAGCGAGCCTTGCATCGTCAACACCGCCAGCATCGTGGGCCTGCGCCCCGGCCCGCAGCCCCTGCCCTATGCGGCCAGCAAGGCGGCGGTGGTCAACCTCACCAAGACCCTGGCCTGGAACCTGGGCCCCGACATCCGCGTGAACGCGGTGGCCCCGGGCTGGATGGAGGGCGACTGGATGGAGCGCATGCTGGGGGAGAGGTACGAGCAGCTGATGGGGGCCCGCGCCAAGGCCACGCCCCTCAAGCGCTGCGTCACCGCCGACGACGTGGCCGAGGTGATGCTCAATCTGATCCAGGGCATGCGCTTCGTCACCGGCGAGATCGTCGTCATCGACGGCGGCTTCACCAGCTCCACCTGAGCCCCGCCGAAGGAGACCCGCGATGCTTGAAGGCTTCGTTCCCTTTCCGCCCGAGTTCGCCCAGCGCTATCGCGCCCAGGGCTACTGGCAGGACCGCACCCTGGCGCAGGAGTTCGAGGGCGTGTTCCAGCGCTATGCCGACCGGATCGCCCTGGTCGACGGCGAGCGCGAGCTCACCTACGCCGAACTGGACCGCGTCACCACCAACCTGGCCCTCAACCTGCTCGAGCTGGGCCTGAAGCCCCTGGACCGGGTGGTGCCGACGCTGCCCAACGTCCACGAGTTCGTGATCCTGTACTTCGCGCTGCAGAAGATCGGCGCGATCCCGATCGCGGCCCTGGTGACGCACCGCTTCGCCGAGATCAACCAGTTCGTGCAGCTCTCGGGCGCCACCACCTGCGTCTACCCCGAGACCTCGGGCGACTTCGCCTTCGCGCCCATGATCGCCCGGGTGCAGGAGGCGCACCCGCACCTGAAGTTCCGCCTGGTCCTGGGCCATGCGGGCCCGGGCGAGGTGTCGCTGCGCGCGCTGATCGACAAGCCGGCCACCTTGCCCGCCACGCGCCTGAAGGAGCTCGAGTTCGCGCCGACCGACCCCTGCATCTTCCAGCT
Source organism: uncultured Ramlibacter sp. (assembly GCA_964501495.1). Taxonomy (GTDB): domain Bacteria; phylum Pseudomonadota; class Gammaproteobacteria; order Burkholderiales; family Burkholderiaceae_C; genus Ramlibacter. The sequence goes on along the minus strand of CAZCTU010000046.1, from coordinate 3,578 downwards.
CTCGGGCGGCACCACCGGCATCCCCAAGCTGATTCCGCGCACCCACAACGACTACGCCTACAACTCCAAGGCGGCCGCCGAGGTGACCGAGCTCACGCAGGACTCGACGCTGCTCCTGGTGCTGCCGATCGCGCACAACCTGCCCCTGGCCTGCCCCGGCATCCAGGGCTTCATGTTCAAGGGCGGCAAGGTGGTGGTGCATGCCAACACGCGGCCGACCGAAATGTTCGCCCTGATCCAGAAGCACAAGGTTTCCCACCTCAAGGTGGTGCCGGCGCTGCTCATTCGCCTGATCAACGACCCCTCGGCCCAGGACTTCGACCTCTCCAGCCTGAAGTTGATCCAGAGCGGCGGCCAGCGCATGCAGCCCGAGGTGCGGCAGAAGACGCGCGCGCTGATCCCGGGCGTGTTCGTGCAGGAGAACTTCGGCATGTCCGAGGGCACGCTGATGTTCGTGCGCGCCAGCGACCCGGAGGAGGTCAAGCTCGAGACCTGCGGCCGCCCGGTCTGCCCGGACGACGAGGTGCTGCTGCTCGACGAGGAAGGCCGCGAGGTGCCCGACGGCGAGGTGGGCGAGTTCACCGTGCGCGGCCCCTACACCCTGCGCGGCTACTACGGCGTGCCCGAGTACAACGCCCGCCAGTTCACCCCCGAGGGCTTCTACCGCTCGGGCGACCTGATGCGCAAGCACCCCTCGGGCAACTACATCGTCGAGGGCCGCAAGAAGGACCTGATCAACCGCGGCGGCGAGAAGATCAGCGCCGAGGAAGTGGAGAACCTGATCCTCATGCACCCCGCAGTGCAGAACGTGGCCTGCGTGCCCATGCCCGATGCGGCCATGGGCGAAAAGATGTGCGCCTACGTGATCCTCAAGCCCGGCGCCTCGCTGATCCTGGCCGAACTGGTGGCCTTCCTGCTCACCAAGGAGATTGCCAAGTTCAAGCTGCCCGAGCGGCTGGAGACGCTGCCGGAATTCCCGGTCTCCACCTTCGGCAAGGTCTCCAAGAAAGCCCTCGGCGAGCGCATCGCCGCCCAGCTCGAGGCCGAGCGCGCCGGTCTGGCGGCCTGACCCCCTTCACGAAAGACATTCACCATGCGAATCATCGACCTGCACTGCTACCCCGGCACCAACACCTGGATCGAGTCCCAGGGCCCCTACCCTGGCGAGCTGGCCCGCTACTGGAAGCGCGAGTGGGTGGGCAAGAGCGAGACGGAGGTGATCCAGGAGTTCACCGACGCCGGCGTGGAAGCCTGCCTGGTGGCCCTGGACCTGGAGACCACCATCGACGCGCCGGCCTGCACCAACGACTATGTGCACGCCATGTGGAAGCGCAACCCGAAACGCATCCTGCAATGCTGGGGCGCGGTCGAGCCCGCCAAGGGCGAGATCGCGATGAAGCAGGTGCGCCATGCGGTGAAGGAGCTGGGCTTCATCGGCTTCCACTTCCATCCGATCATGCAGCACTTCGGGGTGAGCGACCGCCGCTACTACCCGCTGTTCGAGGAGATCGCCAGCCTGGGCGCGGCGGTCATGATCGACGTGGGCACCACCGGCATGGGCGCCGGCATGCCCGGGGGCAACGGCGCGGTGATCCGCCACGCCCACCCCAAGCACATCGACCAGCTCGCGGCCGACTTCCCCAACCTCAAGATCATCATGGCCCACCCGGGTTGGCCCTGGGTCGACGAGACCACCGCCGTGGCCCTGCACAAGGGCAACGTGTACTGGGAGATGTCGGGCTGGGCGCCCAAGCACTTCCCCGGCAACCTCAAGGTCGACATCCGCGGCCGCCTGCAGGACAAGATCATGTTCGGCAGCGACTACCCGAGCCTGCCCTACGAGCGCATCCTGCGTGAGTGGTCCGAGCTGGGCTACAAGGACGAGATCATGGAAAAGATCATGCACGGCAACGCCGAGCGGGTGCTCGGGCTCTGAGGCCGGCTGAGGGACAATCCGGCCCATGACCTCCCCCTTCCTTCGCCTCGAACGCCACGGGCCGGTGGCCCTTCTCACCCTGGATCGTCCGGACACCCGCAATGCCCTGAGCGGCGAGGAATGCTTCGCCGGCTTCGAGCAGGTATTCGCCGACCTGAACGCCGACACCGGCGTGCGGGCCGCGGTCCTCACCGGCGCGGGCAGCGCCTTCTGCTCCGGCGGCAACGTCGCCGAAATGCGTGACCGCACCGGCATGTTCGGCGGCTCGCCCGAGCAGATTGCCCAGAACTACCGCCAGGGCATCCAGCGCATTCCGCGCGCCTTCCAGACCCTGCAGGTGCCCATCGTCGCGGCGGTCAACGGCCCGGCCATCGGCGCGGGCAATGACCTGGCCTGCATGTGCGACATCCGCATCGCCTCGACCAGCGCCAGGTTCGCCGAGAGCTTCGTCAAGGTGGGCATCGTCCCCGGTGACGGCGGCTGCTGGTTCCTGCCCCGGGTGGTGGGCTTCTCCCGCGCCGCGGAGATGGCCCTCACCGGCGAGACCCTGGGCGCCGAGGAAGCCCTGCGCATCGGCCTGGTGTCGCGCGTGGTCGAACCCGCCGCGCTGATGGACGCCGCCCTGGAGCTGGCCGGCCGCATCGCCGCCAACCCGCCCCAGGTGCTGCGCTGGACCAAGCAGCTGCTGCTGCAGGCACGCACCGGCACGCTCGACGAAGCACTGGACACCGCTGGCCGCTTCCAGGGCCTGGCCCACCACACCGCCGACCATGCCGAGGCGGTGGCCGCTTTCTTCGAGAAGCGCCCGCCGGTGTTCAAGGGCTGAAGGAAGCAGGAGCCACCATGAACACGAACACAAATACGAACACGACCCCCCCGGAATCCGGAACCCCTGTCCTCCTAGAGGAACACCCCCACCCCGGCGTGGCGCTGCTGCGCCTGCACCGCCCCGCGGCCCTCAACGCCCTCAACCTGCAGCTGCGCCAGGCTCTCGCCGAGGCCTTCACCCGCCTGGATGCGGATGCCTCGGTGCGGGTGATCGTGCTGGCCGGCAGCGAGAAGGCCTTCTGCGCCGGTGCCGACCTCACCGAGTACCGCGACGCCGACCCGCTGGAGATCATGTCGCGCCGCATGGACCTGCTATGGGACGCCATCGGCCACTGCAGCAAGCCGGTCATCGCGGCGGTGCGGGGCTGGGCCCTGGGCGGCGGCTGCGAGCTGGCCATGCACGCCGACATCCTGATTGCCGAACGCGGCACCAAGTTCGGCCAGCCCGAGGTGAAGGTCGGCATCATGCCCGGCGGCGGCGCGACCCAGCGCCTGACCCGCGCGGTGGGCAAGTTCCGCGCGATGAACATCCTGCTGCGGGGCGAGCCCTTCTCGGGTGAAGAGGCCCTGGCCTGGGGTCTGGCCAGCGAACTGGCCGAGGATGGCCAGGCCGAAGCGCGCGCGCTCGTGATGGCCAAAGAACTGCGCGAGCTGCCGCCCCTGGCCCTGCGGCAGATCAAGGCGAGCGTCCTGCAAGGCATGAACGTCGGACTCGACGCCGGCCTGGCGTTCGAGCGCACGGCTTTTGCCACGGTGTTTGCCAGCGAGGACAAGCGCGAAGGCATGAGCGCGCGGCTGGAGAAGCGGCCGGCGA
>CAZCTU010000045.1:0-9762 GCA_964501495.1 uncultured Ramlibacter sp. | reverse complement strand
CAGGCCCGCCGGCGCGCGCGCGCCCGGTGCCGCCAGCCAGCGCCAGACCAGGGGCGGGCTGCGGCGACCGCGCAGGGCGGCCAGGGTGTTGACCGAGCGCAGCGTGTCGACCGCCGCAAGCGCCGGCCCCAGGAAGCCCCGCGCATCCCAGGCGATCTCGATCAGTACTGGGGGTGCCGTCATGGCATGGGATGAATCAAGCTTGGCATCCAATGGACTGTACCCGGCCCTAGCGCCTGCCCTAGGATTGGCCCACCACCAGGACAACGACAGCGACAACACGAGGAGACCGCCATGCACCCCAAGCGCCCCAACCACGCCCTGCCTGAAACCCCTGCGGTCCGCCGCCGTGAATGGATGCTGGGCCTGGCTGCCAGCGGCCTGGGCCTGTCGGTCCAGGCGCAGACGCAGACGCAGACGCCAGCGGCCTTCCCCAGTCGCCCCCTGAGCCTGATCGTCCCCTACACGCCGGGCGGTTCGTCCGACATCGGTGGCCGCCTGCTCGCGGGCGAGCTGGCCCGCCAGCTGGGGCAGACGGTGACGGTGGACAACGTGCCCGGGGCCGGTGGCGCGCTGGGCATGCAAAAGCTCGCCCGTGCGCCGGCCGACGGCCACACCCTGGTCTATGCGGGCCTGAGCGAAGGCCTGCTGGTGCCGCAGATCAACCCGGCCGCCGGCTACAAGCCGGAAGACCTCACCCCCCTGGCGCTGGCGGGCAGCTCGCCGGTCGGCATCGTCACCCGGGCCGACTTCCCGGCCAATACCGTCGATGAACTGTTCGACCTGGTGCGCAAGCAGCCGGGCCGCATGACCTTCGGCTCCGCCGGCATCGGCTCCTTCGCCCATGTGATGGGCGAAGTGATCAAGGAGCGCACCGGGACCTTCATGGTTCACATTCCCTACCGGGGCGGCACCCAGATCCTGGCCGACGTGATCGGCGGCCAGCTCGATCTGGCGATCACCACCGTGGCCTCGGCGGCGTCCCTGGTGGCGAGCCGTCGCCTGAAGATCCTCGGCGTGACCGCGCGCGAGCGGATCCCCGCCTTCCGCGACGTGCCCACCTTTGGCGAGTCGCGCTCGCTCAAGGGCGTGGACATGCAGGTCTGGGCCGTCGTCTTCGCGCCGCCCGGCCTGCCGGAGCCGGTCGCCGTCCGCCTGAACGCCGCGATCAACGCCGGCCTCGGCGCGCCGGCCGTCCTCGAGGCGCTGGCCAAGCTGGGGTCGGAGACGCCCCCGCGCACCCTGAGCCTGGCCCAGACCCGCGCCTTCCTGCAGGAGCAGTCGGCGCTGTACCGGCCGGTGACCCGCCGCATCAAGCCGGAATGACCGGGGGGCCCCGCGGCCTCTCCGCTCCCTCGTCTCCGGCACGACCGTCCTCGCGCCGGCCGGAGACAATGCGCGTCACACCATGAATTCCGAATTCGAACCTCGCTACGCTGCCGCCCGCGCGGACTTCCTCCAGGCCGCGGAGCGCGCCGGCGCCCGCCTGGAAAGCCATGCCCACCCCCTGACGGGACCGGAGGGCGAGGCGCTCGCCGTCGACACCGCCTGGGTCGGCCCGCAGGATGCCCGGCAGGTGCTGGTCACGATCTCCGGCACCCACGGCGTCGAGGGCATCTACGGCAGCGCCTGCCAGCGTCATCACCTGCGCGAGGTCGCCGCGACCGGGCTGCCCGAGGGCCAGGCCCTGCTGGCGATCCATGCGCTCAACCCCCACGGCTTCGCCTGGCTGCGCCGGGTGGACCACGACAACATCGACATCAACCGCAACCACCTGGACTTCGGCCTGCCGCTGCCGGCCAACCCCGGCTACGCGGAGGTCGACGCGATGCTCGAGCGCCTCACCCCCACGCCCGAGGGTATGGCCGCCTTTGAGCGGGAGATGCAGGCCTTCCTCGCCCGCGAGGGGCGCCAGGGCCTGTTCGCGGTGACGGGTGGGCAGTACACCCACCCCCAGGGCATCTTCTTCGGTGGCCAGGCCCCTTGCTGGTCCCACGGCGTCGCGCGCCACATCGCGCAGCGGTGGCTGCAACAGGCCGCCGTGATCACGGTCCTGGACCACCACACCGGCCTGGGGCCGCACGGCCACACCGAAATCATCTGCCGCCACCCGGTGGGCTCGGCGTCCCTGGACGCGGCGCGGCGCTGGTTCGGTGCCGACGTCACCTCGCCCGACGCCGGGGAGTCCGCCTCGGCGGTGCTCGATGGCAACGTCCGCATGGCGTTCGAGAAATGGTGCTCCCAGGCCCGGGTGGTCGCGGTCGCCCTCGAGGCCGGCACGGTGCCCGACGCCCAGGTGCTGCGCGCGCTCGTCGCCGACCACTGGCTGCACCGCCGCGGCGACCCGCGCTCGCCCGCCGCCGAGCCGGTGCGCCGGCAGATGCGGCTGGCGTTCTGCTGCGAGGAAGCCGGATGGCAGCAGCAGGTGCTGGCCCGGTCCATGGACCTGCACGCCGCAGCGCTGCGGGGAATGGCGGAGGCCTCACGACAGGCCGTACCCCAGGCCGCCCCCGGAGGCTGGCGATGAGCGGCCCGGACACCACCGCCCGCGGCGCGCGCCCGCCCCGGATCGCGATCGGCGGCTTCTTCCTCGAGGCCAACCGGTGGGCGCCGACCACCGGCGCCGACGGATTCCGCCAGGGCTTCGACGCCGCCGGCGACGCCCTGATGGCTGAACTGCGCTCCTCCAGCACCCGGCTCCTCGGGGACAGCCTGGGCTTCATGACCGCGATGGACCAGGCCGGCGACTGGGAGCCGGTGCCCCTGCGCATGGCCGGCGCCGAGCCGGGCGGCCCGGCGGACCACGCCTTCTTCGACGCCCTGTGCGCCAACCTCGACGCGCGCCTGAAGCTGGCCGGTCCGGTGGACGGGGTCTTCCTCTCGATGCACGGCGCGGCCCTCACCACGCGTGACGACGACCCGGACGGGACGCTGCTGGCGCGCCTGCGCGCCCGGGTGGGGCCCTCGGTGCCCATCGTCGCGGTGCTGGACCTGCACGCCAACGTGTCCCAGCGCATGGCGGAGTCGCTCTCCGGCGCGGTGGCCTACCGCACCAACCCGCACGTGGACCTGTTCGAGCGAGGCCAGGAGGCGGCGCGCCTGCTGCGCCAGATGCTGGCGGAGGGCCCGGGCGAGGTCGAGCGGGTCCAGCTGCCCCTGGTGCCGTCGGCGACCTCGCAGCTGATTGCGCCCGGTACCGTCTACTCCGACCTGGTCGACGAGGGCCAGCGCTGCGTGGGCGGCGACATCCTCAACGTCTCCCTGTGCGGTGGCTTTGCCCTGGCCGATGCGCCCAAGTGCGGCTTCAGCGCGGTGGTGACTGCCCGAGCCGGGCACCGCGCCGCCGCGCGCGCGCTGGCGCTGCGTCTGGCCGCATCGGCCTGGGCCGCGCGCGAGCGCTTCACCTCCCGCCTCGTGCCGCTGGCCGATGCGGTGGCAGCGGCGGTCGCGGCCGGGGAGGGCGCCCGCCCGCCGGTCATGCTAGCCGACGTCGGCGACAACCCGGGCGGCGGCGGCGGCGGCAACACCACCACCTTGCTGCGCGCCCTGGTGGAAGCCGGCGCCACGCGCACCGTGCTGGGCGTCTTCACCGACGCCTCGCTCGCGCGCCAGGCCTGCGCCCTGGGGGTGGGAGGCCGCTTCGAGGCGCACTTCAACCGCGACCGCAGCGACGCCTTCGCCATTGCCTGGCGCCATCCGGCCCAGGTGCTGGCGGTGAGCGACGGCAGCTTCATCGGACGCCGGGGCCTGGTGCAGGGCACCCGCCGCGAGATGGGGCCCTCGGCCCTGCTGCAGCTCGGGGGCATGCAGGTGGCGGTGATCTCCCGGCGGCAGCAGCTGATTGACCCCGCCCAGCTCGAGGCGCTGGGCGTCGACCTGGCCGACATCCGCGTGCTGGTCGCCAAGAGCCGCGGGCACTTCCGCGCCGCCTTCGAGGGCTTCGCCGATCCGCGCGATATTCTCGAGGTCGACTGCCCCGGCCTCACCACGCCCAACCTGCGCAGCCTCTCCTGGACACGCCTGCCCCGGCCGGTCTACCCGCTCGACGACGAGGCAGCCTGGCAGCCCCCGGTGGCCTGATTCCCTTACCCGACCCATTCCACTTCCCATCGACTTTCGCACGCAGCACCATGGACCTCTCTCGCTTCCCCCGCCGCCGCTACACCGCGTTCGCCACCCCGATCGAGCCGATGCCGCGTTTCTCCGCCGCCCTGGCGGCCAGCTGCCCGGGCGGCCAGGGCCCGCAGGTCTGGATCAAGCGCGACGACATGCTGGGCCTGTTCCCCGGCGGCAACAAGACCCGCAAGCTCGAGTTCCTGATGGCCGACGCCCTCGAGCAAGGCGCCGACACGATCATCACCTGCGGCGCGCCGCAGTCGAACCACTGCCGCATCACCCTCGCCGCCGCGGTGAAGGAGGGCCTCAAGTGCCGCTTCGTCATCGAGGAGCGGGTGCCGGGCAGCTATGACCCCCAGGCCAGCGGCAACAACTTCATGTTCCGCCTGCTCGGCGTCGACGCGATCACCGTGGTCCCCGGCGGCAGCAACATGGCCGCCGAGATGCAGAAGGTGGCCGATGCCGTCGTGGCCGAAGGCGGCAAGCCCTACGTGATTCCCGGTGGCGGCTCCAACGCGGTGGGCGGCCTGGGCTATGTGGCCTGCGCCCAGGAGCTGCAGCAGCAGCTGTTCGATATGGGCCTGCGCATCGACCACATGGTGGTGGGCTCGGGCAGCTCGGGCACCCATGGCGGCCTGGTGGCCGGTTTCCTGGGCAACCACATCCGCATCCCCCTCATCGGCGTCGGCGTGAGCCGCGACCCGGCCGACCAGGAGCCGCTGGTGCGCAAGGAGGCACAGGCGGTGTGCGACCTGCTGGGCCTGGGCCTCACCGTGCCGGCCGAGGCGGTGCGCAGCGTGGGCGGCTTCTGGCAGCCCAAGTACTCGGTGCCCAACGAGGCGATGGTCGAGGCGGTGCAGATGCTGGCTCGCACCGAGGGCATTCCGCTGGACCCGGTCTACACCGGCAAGATCATGGCCGGCCTCATCGGCCTGGCACGCGCTGGCGAGTTCAAGCCGGGCGAGAACGTGCTGTTCCTGCACACCGGGGGCTTGCCCTCGGTTCACGCATACGAGGAGACGCTGCTGGCCTGAGCGGGCGACTGCGGGGCGAGTGCGGGCGACTGCAGCAGGCGTTCCACCGACAGGGCGGCGGCCTCGAAGTCGTAGTCCTGCACGCTCGTTTCCAGCTGCCCGCAGTCGGCCGGCGGCAGCTGCGCGCGCAGCAGGAACTGGTGATCGCGCAGCAGGCGCAGCGCCTCGAAGTCACCGGCCTTGAGGGCCGTGCGCAGGTCTCCGAGTACGGTCCGCAGCAGGCGGGACTCGGCGGGTGTCACCACCTGGCCCGCTGGCGCCTCCCGCTGCGTGGTCGTCCCTGGCGCGAGGGCCGGGGCCGGTTCCCGGTCCGCGGCGGAGGGCTCCGGAATCTGTGCCGCGACCGGTGCGGGGGCTGGCGCGTGGGGCGGCCCGTGGCCGGTGGTCGCCGCCGGGACGGCGTCCAGCCCCAGGCGCGCGGTGAACCAGAAGCGGCTGCCTTCGCCGGGCGTGCTGTCCACGCCGACGGTTCCCCCCATCAACTGCGCCAGGCGCTGCGAGATCGCCAGGCCCAGGCCCGTGCCGCCGAAGCGGCGGCTGGTGGAGGCGTCGACCTGCTTGAAGGCCTGGAACAGGTCCCGCTGGGACTCGGCCGGGATGCCGATGCCGGTGTCCCCGACCTCGAAGCGCAGGGTGGCCGCGTCATGGCTGCGGTCCACCAGGGCGCAGCTCAGGTTGACATGCCCCCGTTCAGTGAACTTGACCGCGTTGCTGGCGAAATTGAGCAGTGCCTGGCGCAGCCGCACCGGGTCGCCGACCAGGCTGGCCGGGCAGTCCCCGTAGTCCACGTGTACGCGCAGCCCCTTGGCCCGGGCCGCGTCCTCGATCATCGAGCGGGTGTGGTCGAGGATCGCGCTCAGGGGGAAGGACACCCGTTCCAGCGTCATGCCCCCGCTCTCGATCTTCGAGTAATCCAGGATGTTGTTGATCACCGAGAGCAGGTGCTGGCTGGCGAGCTCGATCCGGCCCAGGCGCTCGGCCTGCTCGGCCCGCGGCTCGTCGCGCTTGAGGAGGTAGGTGATGCCGATGATGGCGTTCATCGGCGTGCGGATCTCGTGGCTCATGTTGGTGAAGAAGCGGGTCTTGAGCAGGTCCAGTTCCTGCGCCTTGGCGTAGAGCCGCTGCAGTTCGCCGTTGCGCTCGATGTCCTGCCGGTGCGCGGTGACCAGGCGCCCGTAGAAACGGGTGCTCTCGTACAGGAGCACGGTGAGGATGAACAGGGCGGCCAGCAGGCCGTAGAGGCGGCCGGCGTAGAAGCCCAGGTCGAAGCGGGCGGCGTTGAACACCGCCGACAGCGCCACCTCGAAAACCCAGTTGGCGCTTTCGACCAGCAGCCACACGTCCAGCACGCTGTGCGGCGGGCGCCGCCACAGCACGAAGCAGGCGAGCGCGCTCAGCAGGCAGACGCTGCCCACCACCGGTTTCATGACCAGGAAGTTCTGGGTGTTGCCGTTCATGATCGCCGGCAGCAGGTCGGCGCCTGCGCTGGCCAGCAGGGTCAGCGCGCCCACCGTGGCCACCACCGCGGCGACCGCCCGGCCGATGGTGCCGGAGACCGGCCTGGGATCAGGCTCCACCGCCATGTGCCGTTGGAAGGCGTAGGCGATGACCAGCAGCGGGAAACCGCTGTGCCAGAACATGTACAGCCAGGCGGTGGTCTGGGGCGTGGCCGCCAGCAACCCGGCCGGCCGGAACAGTCCGGGGAAGGTGAGGGCGTGCACGCTGGCCATGAGCGCGTTGAACAGGAAGCCGGAGGCGAGCCACAGCAGGGCCCGCATCTTCAGCACCGAGTACTTGGCCAGCAGCAGCACGGCGATGAGCAGTTCGATCACGACCAGGGCCGACTGGTAGACGCCGATGAAGCCGGGCATGGGAGGCAGGGGCGTGGTGGCCATCGGTACCAGCGCCAGGAAGACGGCACCGGTCACGCCCATCAGCGCAATGCCCAGGCGCCAGTCCTGCGGCCGAGCCGGGGTGGTGGCCAGGAAGGGAAAGCCTGTGGAGGCAGTAGGCGCCCGGAGCGTCGCGGTGTTCATGGGGCCTCCATCTCGGCGCGGGCCTCCCGGGGCTCGGCGTCACGGTGCTGGTGGGCGATGCCCAGGAAGCGGTCGAAATGGGCGTCGAACACGTCGAAGAGTTCAGGCGAGAAGCGGTGGCCCCGGCCTTCGCGCATGCGCGTGCGCGTGTCGTCGCCGCCCAGGCCAGGGCGGCTCACCAGCGCATCGAAACAGTCGGCCAGCCGCATCAGCTGCGCCGGCAGGGGAATCCGGTCGCCCGAGAGCCCATCCGGGTAGCCCGAGCCATCCCAGTTCTCGTGATGCCAGCGGGCGATGGTCTTGGCCATGGCCAGGAACTCGACCGGCTGCTCGGCGTCCCGCTCAGCGCGCTCCAGCGCCTGCGCCCCCATGAGCGTGTGGGTCTGCATCTGCTCCCGCTCCAGCGGGTCGTAGGGACCGGTCTTGGAGAGGATGGCGTCCGGCAGACCGACCTTGCCGATGTCGTGCAGCGGCGCCGACTTGCCCAGCATCCTGACCACGGCCAGCGGGAGCTGGTCGGCGTAGCGCGGATCGCGCCGCAGGAGCTGCGCCAGGGCCCCCACGTACAGGGTCGTGCGCAGGATGTGATAGCTCCTGCCGGGCTCGCGGATCTCGGCGAGCCGGGCCAGGGCGCGGATGCTCACGTCCTGGATCTGCTCGTTCTCCGCCATGCGCCGGGCGACCTCGGCCTCGAGCTGTGCGTTGTGGCATGCCAGTGCGTCGCGCGCCTGCTTCAACTCCAGTTGGACGCGCACCCGGGCCAGCAGCAGGAGCGGCTGGATGGGTTTGGTGATGTAGTCGACCGCTCCTTGCCGCAGGCCGGCCTCTTCCCCCTGCGGTGAGTCGATGGCGGTGAGGAAGATGACCGGGATGTCGCGTGTGGCGGGGTCCGCCTTCAAGGCCGCCAGCACCGCGTGCCCGTCCATCTCCGGCATCATGATGTCCAGCAGGATCAGGTCGGGCCGTGGCGCTTGCGAGGCGAGGTGGAGCGCGCGCGGCCCGGAGTTGGCGACCTTGACCGCATGGTCCGGGGCCAGCAGCCCTCCGACGACCCCCAGGTTCGCGGGATCGTCGTCGACCACGAGCACCGTGGCTCGTGTTGCCGCCGGGCCGGCCTGCACAGTCATGCCTCATCCTCCTCGGTGCCAGCCTTCCTGGAGGACTGGACCGGGTTCAGGATAGACCTGACCGGCCTGTGGACGCCAGCGCGCGGCCCTGTCCCTGCGAGCGACAGGGCCTTGGGTGTGGGGGCATCCGGGCCGCGCCGGCGCCGTCGCGCTCAGCGGGCGGTGCTGCCTTCGCGCCGCGCCTTCGCACGCGCCAGTGCCGCCTCGATCACTGCACGCTTGCGCGCGGCCTCGTCGCCTTCGGCGCCGTGGGTGTGCGCGGGCAGGTCCGCCAGCTTGGCGCGGGCCTTGGCCTCGAGGCGGGCCTCGTTCTCCTGCTGGTCACGGGCAAGACGTAACTGATGGAAACCGTAGCGGGCGAGGGCGGTGTCGGCCTGCTGCGGTGCCCAGGCGGACCAGCCGGTCGCCTCGCCGCTCACGTTCTCCAGCGAGATGCAGTCGACCGGGCAGACCGGCACGCACAGCTCGCAGCCGGTGCACCACGCTTCGACCACGGTGTGCATGCGCTTGTTCGCGCCGAGGATGGCGTCGGTGGGACAGGCCTTGAGGCAGAGGGTGCAGCCGATGCACCAGTCCTCGTCGATCACCGCCACGGTGAGCGGGCCTTCCTGGCCGCAGGCCGGGTCCAGCGGCAGGGGCGGACGGCCGGTGATCGCGGCCAGGCGTGCCACGCCCTCGGCCCCGCCGGGCGGGCACTGGTGAATGCCGGCGCTGCCCTCGGCCATCGCCTGGGCATAGGCGGCGCAGTCGGGATAGCCGCAGCGCTGGCATTGCGTCTGCGGCAGGGCCGCGTGCAGGCGCGCGGCCAGGCCTTCCAGGGTCATGGGTCGTGGCGGGCGGGGTGAGGCGAGTGGAGCTGCTGGGGCGTCAGTCGCTCGCGCTCGCGGTTGCGGTCTTGCGGCGTGCTGGCGCCGTCCTGGCCGTGGCCTTGCGGCTCGAAGCGGCCTTGCCCCCGCTTGCGGAGGCAGGCGCTGCCGTCTTGGCCTTTCGGACCGTGGGGCCCTCGTTGAACTTCAGGATGAAGTCGCGCACCTGCGGGTACACGATCTCGCGCCAGCGGCGGCCGCTGAAGATGCCGTAGTGGCCCGCGCCGGGCACCTCGATGTGCTTCTGGCGCGACTTCGGGATGCCCCCGCACAGGCCGTGGGCCGCCTCGGTCTGGCCGGAGCCGGAGATGTCGTCGAGCTCGCCCTCGATGGTGAGGTGGGCGGTGGTGGTGATGTCCTGCGGACGCACGCGCTCGATGGCACCTTCCTCGCTACGCACGTCCCAGGTGCCGTTGACCAGGCGGAACTCCTGGAACACGGTGCGGATGGTCTCGAGGTAGTAGTCGGCGTCCATGTCGAGGACGGCGTTGTACTCGTCGTAGAACTTGCGGTGCGCGTCGGCGCTGGCCTCGTCACCCTGGATCAGGTGCTTGAAGTAGTCGTAGTGGCTGGAGACGTGGCG
>CAZCTU010000044.1:0-9777 GCA_964501495.1 uncultured Ramlibacter sp. | reverse complement strand
GAGGCGGCGAGCTTCCTGCCCGCGCCGCCCGAGCAGCCCCAGGTGGTGGTGCTGCCGTTCAACCAGCTGCTCGCGCGCCGCTTCGAGGCCCTGGTCGTCCCGGGCTGCGACGAGGTGCGCCTTGCGCCTTCGCCGGAGCCGCCCGGCCCCTGGACCGCCGGCCAGCGCCAGGCCCTGGGCCTGCCTTCGCGGGACGACCTGGAGCAGGCCCTGCGCACCGCCTGGCGCGCGGCCCTGGCCCTGCCCGAGGTGGACCTGCTCTGGCGGGCCTGCGACGACAAGGGCGACCCGGTGCTCCCCAGTCCCCTGGTGCAGCAGCTGCGCCTGTCGGGCCTGGGGCGTGAAGGCACGGACCCGCGGGTGGCCCTGGCCGTGGCGCCTTCGCCGGTCCTGCCCCCGCAGCCCCGCGCGCCGCAGCTGGTGGTGCGCGAGCTCTCGGCCAGCGCCTATGGCGACCTGCGGCGCTGCCCCTACCGCTTCTTCGCCCTGCGCCAGCTGGGGCTGCAGGAGGCGGCCGAGATCGATGTCGAACTGGGCAAGCGCGACTTCGGCAACTGGCTGCACGAGGTGCTGCACCAGTTCCATGAGGCACTGGCCGAAGCGGGGCAGGCGGACCGGGCACAGCGCGCCCAGCTGATGGACCGCGCCGCCGAAGGCGCCAAGCGCAAGCTGGGCCTGCAGGACGGCGAGTTCCTCCCCTTCGAGGCGGGCTGGCCGCAGCTGCGCGAGGGCTACCTCGCCGCGCTGGAGAAGTTCGAGGCCAGCCAGGGCGCGCGCTACGAGGCCGGCGAGCAGTCCCGCGAGGCGGGGCTGGGGCCGGTGCGCCTGGTGGGCCGCATCGACCGCATCGACCGGGTCGGGACCGCGGACGCGAGTGGCGTGATCGGCCGCATGGTGATGGACTACAAGACCGAGTCGGCCGACGTCACCCGCAAGCGGGTGAAGAACCCGATGGAGGACACCCAGATGGCCTTCTATGCCGCCCTGATTGGCGAGGAGGGCCTGCAAGGCTGCTACGTCAACGTGGGCGAGCGCGGCGAGACGCTGTTCATCGCCCAGCCCGGGCTCGAGGAAGCGCGCGAGGCGCTGGTGGCCGGCATCCTGGGCGACATGGAGCGCATCGCCGCGGGCGCGCCGCTGCAGGCGCTGGGCGCGGGCACGGCCTGCGATCACTGCGCCGCCCGCGGCCTGTGCCGCAAGGACTTCTGGACGGCGGACGATGCCGGAGCGGGCACGGCCCCCGCAGGACCGGGTGCAGCGTCTGCCCGATCGAGCGAAGCGTCGGCCCAACTGAGTGCGGCCTCTGGCGCGGGCAAGGACGTGCAATGAGTGCCACACCGGACCTGTTCACCGATCCCTCCACCCCGGGCGAGGGCACCCCCGACCCGGCCGGCTTCGCCTACGAGATCGACGGCCGCCGCGTGCCGGCCGAGCGCTTCTACGCCATCGCCTGCGACCCGGCGCGCAGCGTCGCGGTCGAGGCCTGCGCTGGCGCGGGCAAGACCTGGATGCTGGTCTCGCGCATCCTGCGGGCGCTGCTCGAAGGCGTGCCCGCGCACGAGATCCTTGCCATCACCTTCACCAAGAAGGCCGCCGGCGAGATGCGCCAGCGCCTGCAGGACTGGCTTCGCGACTTCTCCCGTCAGGGCGAGGCCAGGCTGCGCCAGGAGCTGGGCCTGCGCGGCCTGCCCGCCGCGCGCGCCGCCGAGCTCGCGCCGCAGATGCAGGGGCTGTACGCGCAGCTGCTCGCGGGCGGCCGTCCCGTCCAGATCCGTACCTTCCACAGCTGGTTCGCGGCGCTTTTGCGTACCGCGCCCCTGGCGACCCTGGAGGCCCTGGGCCTGCCCGCGCGCGGCGAGCTGCTGGAGGACGACGCCGAGGCCATTGCCCGCGTCTGGCGGCCCTTCCAGGACCGGGTGGCCGGGGACCCGCAGGCGCGGCAGGACTTCGAGGCCAGCGTCGCCGCCCATGGCCGCAGCCAGACCCGCAAGGCGCTGGAAGCGGCGCTGGCCAAGCGGGTCGAGTTCGACCTGGCCGACGCGCAAGGCGTGGTCGATGCCTCGGTGTCGCGGTGGCCGGAGGTCTTTGCCGACCTTGTGCCTGCGGGATGGCCCGACGACGACCTCCCTGCCGGCCCCGGCCGGCTACTGTCCAAGCCCGGCGCGGTGCAGGAGCAGCTCTGGGCGGCCGCCCGGGTCCTGGGCGCCTCCACCCTCAAGACCTGCACCGACGCGGCCAACCGCCTCGAGCAGGCCCTGGGCGCCGGCGACCTGCAGGCGGTGGTGGACGCCCTCATCACCGACAAGGGCACCGCGCGCAAGTTCAGCGAGAAGCTCGAGGGGCTGGACACGGTCCGCGCCGCGCAGGACCTGGCCCTGCGCCTGCAGGCCGCCGAGGTGCAGCACCAGGCCTGGCTGCACCAGGGCCGAATGTCGCGCCTGGCGCGCCTGCTGCTGCAGGAGTACGCCGCCCTGAAGCGCGCCCAGGGCTGGGTCGACATGAGCGATGTCGAGCGCGCCGCGCTGGACCTGCTCTCCGACCCGGTGCTTTCGGGCTGGGTGCAGGAGCGGCTGGATGCCCGGGTGTCGCAGCTGCTGGTCGACGAGTTCCAGGACACCAACCCACTGCAGTGGCAGGCCCTGCACGCCTGGCTCAGTGGCTACGCGGGTGCGGGCGGCGGCGGTGGCGCGCCCTCGGTCTTCATCGTCGGCGACCCCAAGCAAAGCATCTACCGCTTCCGCCGCGCCGAGCCCCAGGTGTTCCGCGCCGCGCAGCGCTTCGTGGTCGAAGGCCTTGGCGGCACGCTGCTCGGGTGCGACCACACCCGGCGAAACGCGCCCGAGGTGCTGGCGGCGGTGAACCAGGCGATGCTCGCCGCCCAGGCCGCCGGCGACTACGCGGGTTTCCGCGCCCACACCACCGCCGCCGAAGACGCGGGCGAGGTGGTCGCCCTGCCGCCGGTCCCGCGCCCGGCGCGCGATGAGGCCGCTCCGGCGGAAGCAGGCCCCGCCTGGCGCGACAGCCTCACCGAGCCCCGCGAGGAGCCCGAGGAAAAGCTGCTCGCGCTCGAGTGCCGACAGGCCGCCGCCTGGCTGGCAGGCCGCATCGCCGGCGGGCTCGCACCCGGCCACATCATGGTGCTGGCCCGCAAGCGGGACCGCCTGGTCGCGATGGAGGAGGCGCTGCGCGCCCGGGGCATCCCGGCGCAGCAGGCCGACAAGACCGAGCTGGGCGAGACGCCCGAGGTCGAGGACCTGGTGGCCCTCTTCGACGTGCTGGTCTCGCCCACCCACGACCTGTCCCTGGCCCGCGCGCTCAAGTCGCCCGTCTTCGGCGCGAGCGACGCGGACCTCGCCGCGCTGGCGCTCAGGGCGCGCGAGGCCCGCGCGATGGAGGACATCGGCGAGGATGGTCGGCCCCTGCGCGGTCCCGCGCCCGCCTGGCTGGACCTGCTGCTGCAAGGCGGCTGGACGCAGCACCGGCTGGCGGAGGCCGCCGAGCGTCTGGCCACCTGGCGGCGCTGGGTCGAGGCCTGGCCGCCGCACGACGCGCTCGACTCGATCTTCCACGACGGCCAGGTGCTGGCCCGTTACGCCGCTGCTGCGCCCGCGCCTGCCCGCGCTGGCGTGCTGGCCAACCTGCGCGCGTTGCTGCAGGCGGCGCTCGAAGTGTCGGGCGGCCGCTACCTCACCCCCTATGCCTTCGTGCGCGCCCTGCGCGCGGGCGGGCAGCGTGCGCCGGCGGTGGCTGCGGAGGGCGCGGTGCAGCTGCTCACCGTGCATGGCGCCAAGGGCCTGGAGGCGAAGCTGGTGCTGCTGCTGGACACCGACGGCTCCGCGCCGCGCGCCGAGACCATGGGCGTGCTGGTCGACTGGCCGGGCGAGGAGGCCGCGCCGCTGCGCTTCGTCTTCCTCGCCAGCGAGAGCCGGCCGCCGGCCTGCTGCGAGTCGCTGCTGGCGCGCGAGAAGGTGGCGCGCGCCAACGAGGAACTCAACGCGCTCTATGTGGCGATGACCCGTGCGCGCCAGTCGCTGGCACTCTCCAGCATCGAGCCGCACAAGGCCAATGCCGGCAGCTGGTGGCAGCGGTTGGAGGCCTTGTGTGTGCGGCTCCCGGTGACGGAGGCCGCGGACGTGTCGGACGTGGCGGACGTGATGGACGTGGTGGTCGATGACGAGGCGATCCGGCACGCACAGGACCCTGAGGAGCGCGAGGCAGGCCGCAAGGCGGGAGGCTCGGTCAAGGAGGCTGCGAATGGCACCACGAATGGCGCCACGAGTGTCGCCGCGAATGTCGCGGCCTCGCTGCCGGCGATCCGCCTGCTCACCGTCCCCGGCCACACCCGCGTGATCACCACGCCGCCGGCCGACGCGGGCGCCTCCGCCGAGGAGGCCGAGGACACGCTGCGCGCCCGCTTCGGCGAGGCGCTGCACCGGCTGCTCGAGGGCGTGCCCCTGGGCGGGGTGCCCGCGCCGGGCGAGGGCTGGCCCGCCGGCCTGCTGCAGCGCGTGGCGCGCGAATTCGGCCTCAACGCCCGTGCGCTGGGCGACGCGGTGGCGATGGCCGACCGCATCCTCGGCGGGGAAGGCGCCTGGTGCTGGGACCCGGACCGGGTCGACTGGGCCGACAACGAGGTGCCGCTGCATGTGGGCGGCGAGTTGCGCCGCATCGACCGGCTGGTGCGCGTGCGGGGTGAAGCGGCCTGGTGGGTGCTGGACTACAAGTCCGCCGCGCGCCCCGAGGACGACGGCTCGCTGCGCGCGCAGCTGGCGCAGTACCGCGACGCGGTGATGGCGGCCCACCCGGGCGAGACGGTGCACGCTGCCTTCCTCACCGGGCAGGGGCGGCTGGTGCCTCTTTGACGGGCTGAGCCGGCCGGCGAGCGGCGTGCCGCCGTCTGCAGTCGGCTCAGTCGTCGGCTCAGTCGTCCTCGAGCAGCGCCTGGAAGACCGCGTCAGGCAGGCCGTTGCCGCCGGTGGTCCACACCAGGTCCACCGCCGCATCGTCCCAGGCGGTCAGCGCCATCTCGCGCGCCACGAAGCCGGCTGCCGCCGAAGGCTCTAGCCGCAGACCGTGCCGCTGCCACTGCACGCGCAACGCCCGCAGCAGGTCCTCGTCGCGCACCGTCGCCACCGCGTCGACCAGGGGGCCGACCCAGCGCGTCACCAGGTCCGAGGCATGCGGCACCGCCATGCCGTCGGCCAGGGTGTCGTTGGACAGGCCGATGTCGTAGACGGTCAGGCGCGGGTCGCCAGTGGCCAGGCGCAGCAGGAAGCAGGGGGACTGCACCGGCTCGACGAACACGCACTGCACCGCGTCGCCGAACAGCTGCTTGAGGCCGAAGCACACGCCGCCGGGCGCGCCGCCCACGCCACAGGGCAGGTAGACCCGCAGCGGCCGCTCGCGCGTGGGCTTCACGCCCGCGTCAGCCAGCTGGGCCTGCAGGTCCCAGGCCGCTGCCGCATAGCCGAGGAACAGGAGGCGCGAGCCTTCGTCGTCGATGAAATGCGCGCGCACCTCGCCAGCCGCGATGGCGCGCGCCGCGGCCACTGCGCGGGTGTAGTCGCCGGGGTGCTCGACCACCTGCGCGCCGATGTCGCGCAGCCGCGCCTTCTTCCACTCGGCGGCGTCGTGCGACATGTGGACCTCCACCTGCAGCCCGAGCGCGCGGCCGATCACGCCCACGCTGTAGCCCAGGTTGCCGGTGCTGCCGACGAGCACGCGGTGCTGCGCGAGCAGGTGGCGCGCATCGGCCTGCGCCAACCGGTCCGGTGTGTCGTCCGCGGACAGCAGGCCCTCGGCGCGGGCGACGTCCTCGGCGATGCACAGCACCTGGTAGACGCCGCCGCGCGCCTTGATGCAAGCGGTGAGGGGCAGGGCGTGGTCGGCCTTCACGAAGAGGGTGCGGCCGGCGTCGTCCTGCTGCGTCAGCAAGGGCGAGTCGATGTGGCCGTCCGCCGCGACGTCGCCGGGGAAGAGGCGGGCAAGCAGCGGCGCGAAGCGTTGCCAGCGGGCCCGGGCTTCCATCGGCTCATCCGCTGCAATGCCGCTGCCGGCCAAGGCCTGCTGAGCCGAGGGCAGATCGGGCTGGCGCCAGAGCAGCGGCAGGGCCTCGCGCAGCCCGGCCGGCAGGGCCAGATGCATCGCGGCCGTCGCGCGCGAATCGGTCGGTTCGGAGGAGTTGCTCATCAATGAAAAACCGGAAAAAAGTCACTTGACGAGTGCGCAACCAAAAGTAGTATTCGCCGCCTCGGGTCCGGGGTTCGCCGAGCCGCTCTCCATCCTAAGCGTGCCTGCGCCCTGAAGCCGGTTGGCCTTGTTGCCGGTCGTGACCCTTCGCATCGAACGGCATCCCCCCGTCCGTCCATCCCGGTCCACCTTCACACGGAGATTGCATGGCGCTTCACCTCTTCCCCGCGGCTCTTCACCGCACCGGTTCGCTCAAGCCCTCGCGGGGACTGCGCCTTCGCGCAGGGTTTATCCGCCTGGCCGTGCTGGCCGGCGTGGCAGGCCTCACCTCCGCCACCGTCTCTGCCCAGGTCATCGCCAACCCCGGCGCCGCCCCCGGGCAAAGGCCGCAGGTGCAGTCGACGATGCAGGGCAAGCCCCTGGTGCAGATCGTGGCGCCCAACGCGGCAGGGGTCTCCCACAACCGGTACAGCCGCTTCGATGTCGACGCACGCGGCGTCATCCTGAACAACAGCCGGTCCACACAGCTCGAGGGGCAGGACGTGATCACCCTCAACCGCAACCTGCGGGACGGTCCGGCCCGCATCATCCTCAACGAGGTCAACGCCCCCCAGGCCAGCCTGCTGCAGGGGCCGGTGCGCGTGGTCGGTTCGCGGGCCGAGGTCATCATCGCCAACCCCGCCGGCATCACCTGCAATGGCTGCGGCTTCGTCAACGCCAGCCGGGCGCTGCTCACCACCGGCCAGACCCAGATGGCTCCGGGCGGCCTGCCCACCTTTTCCGTCCAGCAGGGGACGGTGGCCATTGGTCCGCAGGGCCTGTCGGGCCAGGGGGCGGACGCCACCGATATCGTCGCCGCTGACGTGACCGTGGGCGGCCCCATGACCGCCAAGGCGCTGGCGGTCACCGCTGGCCAGGGGAGCCTTTCGCTCGACGCCCATGGCGTGCCGACTTTCGTCGCTGCCGCACCCCGGGTGGCCCCCGGCGGGAGCCAGGGGCGTGCCAACGCGATCGACGTGAGCGAACTCGGTGGCATGTACGCCAACAGCATCCGCCTGGTCACCACCCAAGGCGGCATGGCCACCCACCGCGATGCGATCCTGCTGGCCACGACCGGCGACCTCGTCATCACGGCCTCGGGCGCGCTGGTGGCCGGGGGTACCTTGTCGGCGGGGGGCAATGTCCGGATGCAGGCGCAGTCGATCGAGCTGCTTCCCTCATCGTCCGTCTTCGCCCGGGGCTATGCGCAGGCCCAGTGGCGCCAGTCGTTCACCGGCAGCCTCAACCAGGTCACGGTGCCTGGGTCGTTCGTGCTGCCCCTCGGCGCGGACAACGCGGCCGGGGGCTTCGTCACCTTCGAGTCCGTCGATCCCTATTTCCTGAACCAGATCCTGTTCCTCTATCCCCGCTCGTCCGCGTCGTCGCGTGCCTTCGCTGACATCGTCGGCAGGATATGAGGGGAGAAACGTCGAGGGCGCTATCGACGAGGGGGAGTTCGCCGCGCACCCTCCTGGCCGCCGCACTGGCCCTGCTCTGCGTCGCCCCGGTGGCCTGGGCCCAGCCCGCCACGAGCGGGCCGGACGCGGGCACGCGCGAACTTCAGCGCCTGCACGAGGAGGACCGCAACCGCCGGGAGGCGCAGGAGCGCCGGCCCGATGTGCGCCTGCCCGCCACCGGTGCCGCCGGCGACACCGGGCGCCTGCCCGAGGGTGAGACCCCCTGCGTCCCGATCGAGCGCATCGTGATCGAGGGCGAGGAGGCGCCGCACTTCCCCTGGCTGCTGGCGCAGGCCGACCGCAGCGCCGACGGCAGCTTCGACCCGGCCGTGCCGCGCTGCCTCGGGCGGGGCGGGATCGGCGTGGTCATGGCCCGATTGCAGAACGCCCTGGTCGCGCGCGGCTTCATCACCAGCCGCATCCTGGTGGCGCCGCAGGACCTTCGCACCGGCACGCTCACGCTCACCCTGGTGCCCGGCAAGGTCCACGCCCTGCGCCTGGCGCCCGGCAGCAGCCCGCGCGCGGCGCTGGGGCCGGCCTTCCCGATGCGCGAGGGCGAGCTGCTCAACCTGCGGGACCTCGAGCAGGGGCTGGAGAGCCTGCGCCGCCTGCCGTCCGCCACCGCCGAGATCGAGATCGTCCCGGCCGAGGCGCGGGTCGGCGAGCCCGAGCCCGGCCCGGGCGAGAGCGACCTGGTGGTGCGCTGGCGCCAGTCGCGTCCGATCCGCGGCAGCGTCACCGTGGACGACGCCGGCCTCCAGGCCCACGGCCGCCTGCAGGGCACGGCAACCCTGGCGCTGGACCATCCCTTCGGCCTCAATGACCTGCTGCAGTTCAGCCTGCAGCACGACCTGATGCAGCGCCCCGACCGGCAGGGCCTGCGGGGGCAGGGCCTGCATTACTCACTGCCCTGGGGTGACTGGTCGGCCTCGCTCTCGGCCAACCGGCAGCGCTTCTACCAGCAGGTGGCAGGCAGCGTGCAGAACTATGTCTACAGCGGTGAGAACCAGAGCGGCGACCTCACCCTGCGCCGGCTGCTGCGCCGGGACGGCACCAGCAAGACCTTCGTCTCCTTCTCGGGCTGGGCGCGCGCCTCTTCGCAGTTCCTGGGCGACACCGAGATCGAAGTCCAGCGTCGGCGCACCGGCGGCTGGACGCTGGGCGCGGACCACCGGCAGTTCATCGGCCCGGCCACGCTCGACATCGACCTGTCCTACCGACGCGGCACGGGTGCGGCGGGGGCGCTGGAGGCACCGGAGGAGTGGTTCGGGGAGGGCGTCTCGCGCCCCCGCATCACCAGCGCGAGTGCGCAGCTCGACTGGACGTTCCAGCTGGGTGGGCAGCGCCTGCGCTACGGCGGCAGCTGGCGGGCGCAGTGGAGTCCCCACCCCCTGGTGCCCCAGGACCGCTTCGTCATCGGCGGCCGCTACACCGTCCGCGGCTTCGACGGTGAGGCGGTGCTCTCGGCCCAGCGCGGCTGGCTGCTGCGCAACGAGCTGGGCTTCCCCATGGGCGAAGGCGGCCAGGAGCTCTTCATCGGCCTGGACCACGGCCGCGTGAGCGGCGCCGGCTCTGAGCTGCTGGCCGGGCATCGGCTCACCGGCATGGTGCTGGGTTGGCGCGGCGGCCTGCCCTCGCTGCGCGTCGAGCTGTTCGCGGGCGCGCCAGTGACCAAGCCCCCGGGTTTCCTTGCGCCCGACCGCATCGCCGGCTTTTCCGTCACTTCCTTTTTCTGAGGTCCTTTCACGATGAAACGACCTTCCATCCTCTTGCTGCTGGCGGGGCTGTCCGCCCTGCCTTGCGGCCTATTCAACAAGTAGGCACGGGGCCCTGGGTGCTCCCGTCACGTCGTGGCGTCGGCTCGGACGGGTGGCCGAAATGGCCACTGATCGACCCGATCGAGGTTTCGTCGATGAGCACCAGGACCTCAGTAGGTCAAGCGCACGCCGTCGCGGCTGTTGTCGGACCCGATGTAGCGGATTCCGCCGGACGTATAGGGGATCGCCCATCGTAGCCAGTTGCCGGTCCCCGAGCTGATGGAAAGGGAGGCCGTGTTCGCGGTCAGGTCGATCCGCTGGATTGCGTAGCCCTG
>CAZCTU010000043.1:6511-9881 GCA_964501495.1 uncultured Ramlibacter sp. | reverse complement strand
CACGTAGTCCATGGTGTACGGACGCTCGGGGTGGCGCGCGATCTTGGTGATCTGCCAGGGGCTCAGGTCGCTGTAGATGTCCTTGGTCAGCTGCTGGCTCTTCTTGGAGAGCTGGTCGATCTCGTCGGAGATGTCGACGGCGGACTCGGTCTGGACGTAGCGCAGTTCCTCGATCTTGCCTTCCAGCTCCGCGATGGGCTGCTCGAAATCAAGAAAGGTCTTCTTGGCCAAATTGTTTCTCCTCGTGTTCGGGGCCCGTCAATATTCCACGGGCAGCGGATCGAGCGACCGCCAAATATACCAAGTCGCGACGCTGCAGTACGGAGCCCAGGCGGCGGCCACTTCCCGCGCCTCGCTGCGACTGACGGGGTCGCCCGAAAAATAGTTCTGGCTGATGCCGTTGATCAGCCCCACGTCGTCCAGGGGCAGGACGTTGGGGCGCATCAGGTGGAAGATCAGGAACATCTCGGCCGTCCAGCGGCCGATGCCGCGGATGTCCACCAGCTCGGCGATGATGGCCTCGTCGTCCATGTCCTTCCAGGTGTCCACATGGATGGCGCCGGAGTCGAAGTGCAGCGCCAGGTCGACCAGGGCAGCACGGCGAAGCGGTCCCACACGCTCTGGGCGGCCTTGACCGAGATCTGCTGGCCCACGATGGAGCGCGCCAGCGTGGTGAAGGCGTCGCCGCGCGAGCGCAGCGTGGAGTCCGGGAACAGCGGGATCAGCCGCTTCATCACCCGGTCCTTGCGGGCCAGGTGCCTGCAGGCCTCGGCCCAGTAGGCGGGCGTGGCCAGTTCCACGGGGCTGCCGACGGCCTCGTTGGCCTCGGGCGCCACCTCGGCGCGGGGCGCCTTCTTCTCGGGCGCCTCGCTCACGAAGCCGCCTCCCAGGTGGTGCCCGTGGGCGAATCCTTGAGCACGATGCCCTGCGCCAGCAGGTCGGCGCGGATGCGGTCAGCCTCGGCGAAGTTCTTCCCCGCCTTGGCGGCGGCGCGCTGCGCGATCAGGGACGCGATGGTCGCCTCGTCCAGGCTGGCGCCGCTGCGCAGGAAGTCGCGCGGGTCGCCCTGCAGCAGGCCCAGGCAGCCGCCCAGCGCCTTGAGCAGGCCCGACTGCTGCGCGGACTTGCCGCGGTTGACCTCGGTGGCCAGGTCGAACAGCACCGCCACCGCCTCGGGCGTCGCGAAGTCGTTGTCCATGGCGGACTTGAAACGGGCGGCGAAGGGCTCGGCCCAGTCGATGCCCACCTCGGCGGGCGCCACGGCATCCAGCGCGGTGTACAGGCGCTTGAGTGCGCCGCGGGCGTCGTCCAGGTGGACGTCGCTGTAATTGAGCGGGCTGCGGTAGTGCGCGCGCACGATGAAGAAGCGCACCGTCTCGGCGTCGAACTTCTTGAGCACGTCGCGGATGGTGAAGAAGTTGCCCAGCGACTTGGACATCTTCTCGTTGTCGATGTTCACGAAGCCGTTGTGCATCCACAGCTTCGCCAGGGGCACGCCGTTGGCGCCCTCGCTCTGGGCGATCTCGTTCTCGTGGTGCGGGAAGGTGAGGTCCGCGCCGCCGCCGTGGATGTCGAAGGTTTCGCCCAGGAGGGCGCAGGACATCGCCGAGCACTCGATGTGCCAGCCCGGGCGGCCGCTGCCGTAGGCGCTGTCCCATTTGGCGTCGGCCGGCTCGGTCGGCTTGGCCGACTTCCACAGCACGAAGTCCAGCGGGTCGTCCTTGCCTTCGGAGACGGCCACCCGCTCGCCGGCGTGCAGCTCGTCGAGCGACTTGCCCGAGAGCTTGCCGTAGCCGGGAAAGCGGCGCACGGCGTAGTTCACGTCGCCGGCGGGGGTGCGGTAGGCCAGGCCCTTGTCCTCGAGGCGGCGGACGATGTCCAGCATCTGCGGCACGTAGTCGGTGGCGCGCGGGTCGTGGGTCGGCCGCTCGATGCCCAGGGCGTCGAAGTCCTCGTACATGGCGGCGATCATGCGGTCGGTCAGGCCTCGCACGCTCTCGCCGTTTTCCACCGCCCGGCGGATGATCTTGTCGTCGATGTCGGTGATGTTGCGCACGAAGGTCACGCGCAGGCCGCTGGCCTTGAGCCAGCGCTGGGCCACGTCGAAGGCGACGTTGGCGCGGGCATGGCCCACGTGGCAGTAGTCGTAGACAGTGATGCCGCACACGTACAGGCGCACATGCCCCGGCTCCAGGGGCGAAAACTCCTCCGTCGCACGCGACAGCGTGTTGTAGATGCGCAAACTCATGTGTGTGAACGGGTGGACGCCAGGAAGAGGCGCCGGGATCAGGCCGGCTGCGGGGCGTCCGGACGGGTCATCCGGCCGCTGCAGGCACCTGGGCCAGACACCTGTGCAGGGTGGCCAAGGCTACAATTCAGGCCAGTATAAGGCCCCTGCGCAGGCACTCCGCCCCGCGCCCGCACCATGCCCGCCGGACTGCCGACTCTTCACGCTGCGCTGCTTTCCCTGTTGCTTCTGCCCCTCGCCGTCCGCGCCGACCAGGCCGACTACGACGACGTGGGCCGCTTGCTGCGCGCCGGCAATCCGCCGGCCGCCCTCGCCCGAGCCGAGACCTACCTGAAGGACGCGCCGCGCGATCCGCAGATGCTGTTCCTGCGCGCGGTCGCCCTGCAGGACGCGGGCCGCAGCACCGAGGCCATCACCGCCTACACCGCGCTCACCCAGGCCTACCCCGAATTGCCCGAGCCCTATAACAACCTCGCTGTGCTGCGGGCCGCGGAAGGCCGCCTCGAGCAGGCCCTGGGCCTGCTGCAGGAGGCGCTGCGGGTGCGGCCCGATTACGCCGCCGCCATGGACAACCTGGGCGACGTCCACGCCCGACTGGCCCTGCGCGCCTGGCGCGAGGCCCAGGGCATGGACGCCACCCTGCGCACGCGCAACGCCGCCAAGCAGGCCCGAGTCACCGAAGCCCTGAGCAACAGATGACCCAACGTCCCATCACGCGCCGCCGCGGCCTGCTGGCCGGCGCCGGCCTCGCGTTCAGCGCGTTCGCCACCCACTCCCTCGCGGCCACGCCGGCCGCCTCCCGCAATCAAGCCCAAAAAGGAAAAACCATGTCCAATCCCAAGGTCGAACTGCACATCGCTGGCCAAGGTGTCATCACCCTCGAGCTCGACGCCGCGAAGGCGCCCAAGTCGGCCGCCAACTTCCTGGCCTATGTGAAGAAGGGCCACTACGACGGCACCATCTTCCATCGCATCATCCGCGGCTTCATGATCCAGGGCGGCGGCTTCGACGCCGACATGAAGCAAAAGCCCACCGATGCCCCGATCGAGAACGAGGCGAACAACGGCCTGAAGAACAACCGCTACACCGTCGCCATGGCCCGCACCAGCGACCCGCACTCGG
>CAZCTU010000043.1:0-6501 GCA_964501495.1 uncultured Ramlibacter sp. | reverse complement strand
TCCAGTTCATGGGCACGTCGGCCCAGCGCGTGCCTGGGGCGATGCCGTGTTCGGCAAGGCGGTCGCCGGCACCGGGAGCGTCGACAAGCTCGAGAAGGTCAAGACCGGCAAGCGCGGCTTCCACGGCGACGTGCCGCTGGAGAACGTGGTGATCGAGAAGGCCGTCGCGCTCTAAAGCCGGCGTTCCCGCGGTGCAGGCCGGCTCGCCCACCTCCGGACTTGCGCATGAAGTCCGTGCCGCCCCCCACTGGCGGCAGGTGGACTTCATCTCCGACCTGCACCTGCACCCCGAGGACCCCGTCACCGCCGAAGCCTGGCGGACCTACCTCGCGAGCACCGAGGCCGACGCGGTCTTCATCCTCGGCGACCTGTTCGAGGTCTGGCCCGGGGATGATTGCCTGAGGGCATCGGCCGACGCTGGCACCGGCGCTGGGGCGAGTTCTTCCCCTTCTCCGTCCTCCGACTCCAATCTCGATTCAGATCGCAAGCCCCCTCTCGACTCCGATCTCGAATCCGCACGCTCCCGCGCCTTCGCCCGAACATTCGCCCGTGATTGCGCCGCCGCCCTGCGC
The DNA here is from genome assembly GCA_964501495.1 of uncultured Ramlibacter sp. Taxonomy (GTDB): domain Bacteria; phylum Pseudomonadota; class Gammaproteobacteria; order Burkholderiales; family Burkholderiaceae_C; genus Ramlibacter. Next base: position 5,929 of record CAZCTU010000043.1, on the reverse strand, counting down.
GCGGCCAGCCAGCGGCTCGCCCTCTTCTTCCTGCACGGCAACCGCGACTTCCTGCTCGGGGACGGCTTCGCCGCCGACACCGGCGCACAAGGCCTGGCCGACCCGGCGCTGCTGCACTTCGGCCCGCGCAAGGTGCTGCTGTCACACGGCGACGCCCTGTGCCTCGACGACGTCGACTACCAGCGCTTTCGCGCCCAGGTGCGCGACCCGGCGTGGATCGCCGCCCTGCTGCAGCGCCCCCTGGCCGAGCGCGAGGCGCTGGGCCGGCAGCTGCGCGCCGAGAGCGCGGCCCGCCATGCCACGCAACCCACCTACGCCGACGCCGACACGGCCCTCTCCCGCCAATGGCTGCGTGAGGCAGGCGCGCAGGTGCTGGTGCATGGCCACACCCACCGCCCCGCGGACCACGACCTGGGCGAAGGCCTGGTTCGCTGCGTCCTCTCCGACTGGGATACCGCCGCCACTCCGCCGCGTGCCCAGGTCCTGCGCCTGGATGCGGCGGGCGTGTTCCAGCGCGTCGACCTGCTGACCCGGTCCGCGCCAAGCGCCTGACCGGCACTGCCACGCCGGCTCCTGCGGACCACACCCGTCTCAGCCCCGCTCCCTCAACGCCCACAATCGTGTTCGCCTCCCTCCTGCAGAAGTGGCGTGACCGCCGCAGCCGGCGCGAGCGGGCTGCGATTCCCGAGGCGCTCTGGCAGCAGGTGCTGGCCGACTACCCCTTCCTGGCCGCGCGGCCGCCCGAGGAGCTGGAACGCCTGCGCGCGCTGGCCGCCCGCTTCCTGCGCGAGAAGGAGTTCCACGGCCAGGGCCTGGCCATCACCGACGCGATGGCCCTGGCCATCGCCGCGCAGGCGGTGCTGCCGGTGCTGCACCTGGGCCTGGCCTGGTACGACGACTTCGTCGGCATCGTGGTCCACCCCGGCCAGGTGATCGCGCGGCGCAGCCACACGGACGAGGCCGGCGTGGTGCACGACTGGGAAGAGACGCTGGCCGGCGAGGCCATGGACCAGGGCCCGGTGATGCTGTCGTGGGAGGACGTGCGCGAGGCCGGCCAGCGCTGCGCCGAGGGCTACAACGTGGTGATCCACGAGTTCGTCCACAAGATCGACATGCGCGACGGCGTGCCCGACGGCTGCCCGCCCCTGCCCTCGCGCGCGGCGCGCCAGGCGTGGCTGGCCGTGCTGCAGACCGCGTACAACGCCTTTCGCGAGCAGGTGGTAGTGGCCGAGCGCTTCGGCGGCGAACCCACCTGGCTGGACCCGTATGCGGCCGAGGGGCCGGACGAATTCTTCGCCGTCGCCTGCGAGGCCTACTTCGTCAACCCGGCGCGCTTCGCGCAGGAGTTTCCGGCGCTGCGGCAGCTGTTCGACGGCTTCTTCCGGCCGCAGAAAGAAGAACGCCCGGCCGCCTCCTGAGAGAGACGCCGGGCGGTTCGGCTGCGACCTGCGCGGGTCCGCGCGAAGGGCCGGAGCCCCCCTCGCGACTCAACGCATCAGGGCCTTCAGCACGTTCTGCAGGCGGCGCGCCGCCTGCGGCTGGTGCGCGCTGGCGAGCACCTTGGCCGTGTCCTGGCCCCAGGTCTCGGCCGGCGCCGGGTCATTGCGGCGGGTCAGGAGCTGCAGTTGCAGCATGCGTCGGGCCGAGAGCTGCTCGGCGGGCGTGGGCACCTCGGCGGCAATTTCCAGCCGCAGCAGGGCCTCGGCCGCGTCACCCGACGGCGCCGCGGACAGGGCCTGCACCCAGCTGCCGCGCACAGCCGGCGACACCGAGCGGCCCAGGGCGCCCTGCGCGGGCACCTGCTCGGCGTCACGCTGCTCCCAGGCAGACAGCAGCTGCACCAGGGCCTCGCCGTGGGCCTGGGCCGCGAGCTTGCGCAGCGTGGCCTGGGCATGTTCCACCGCATCGCGCTGGGCGCGGAAGGCGGCGTCGCCCAGACGCGGGCCGCGGTCTTCACGACTGTCGCGGGCATCGCGGCCGAAGCGGCCACCCTCCCGGCCACCTTCGCGGCCGCGGTCGGCGCCGAAACGCCCACCCGCGCCCCGTTCGCCCGGACGGCCGCCACGGCCCGCCGGTTGCGGCTCGGCGCGCTTCATGCCGGGGCGGTCGTCGCCGCGCATCGCCACCACCGGCCGCGGCGCGGCCTTGGGGGCGGGCGCCTTCGCAGCGCCGGCCTCACCTTCCTTCACAGCGTCGCCAGATGCGTCGTCGGAAGCCGTGGCCTCGCCCGAGGCAGGGGTGGCGCCGTCCGAAGCAGGCGCAGCGGCCGACTCGCCGGAGGTTGCGCCCGCAGTCCCGGCACCGGCCTCGGCAGCAGCCGCCGACGCGGCAGCCTGCTCCGCACGGGCCTGGGCCTGACCGCGCAGCGCGGCCTCGAGCGCAGCCAGCGCATCGCGAATGCGCTTGGCGTCGCCGGAGGCGTTGGCGGCCTCGACCGCCTTCGAGGCCTCGAGCACCGCGCGGTCGCGCTCACTCAGGGCCGCGTTGGCGGTGTCACGGGCCTGGCCCTTGCGGGCGAAGGCCTCGTCGATCGGCTTGCGGAAGGCGTCCCAGAGCTTCTGTTCCTGGCGGCGGTCCAGCGGCACCGTGTGCGCCTCGGCCTGCCAGCGTTGCTGCAGGGCCTTGACCGCGTCGATGCGCAGCTGCGGCGCCGCGCCCAGGGCCTCGGCCTCGGCGATCAGGGCCTGACGGCGGGCCAGGCTCTGCTTCTGCGCCTCGGCCAGCGGGGCGTGGGCCGCGTGCAGGACCTGCTTCCACTGGGGCTGCAGCTCGGCGAAGGCTTTCTCGCTCAGGTGGCCGGCTTCGCGCCAGCGGGACTCGAACTGATGCAGGGCGCGGACCTGGGCCTTCCAGTCGGGCGCGTCCTGGCCGGCCTGGGCCGTGGTCCAGGCCTGGACTTCCTCGATCAGGGCCAGGCGCTTGGTGCGGTGCTCGGCCGACTCGGCCTTGACCTTGTGCAGCCACTCCTCCACCACCGCGTAGGCGCGGTTGCAGGCCTCGTCGAAGCGCTTCCACAGCGCATGGTTGGGGGCGGCGCCCTTGTCGAGCTGTTTCCACTGCTCGCGCAGGCTGCGCAGCTCCTCCTGCATCTTGCGGCCACCGAAGCGCGGACGGCGCTGGGTCGCGGCGGCGGGCGCGGCGTCGGCAGGCGCTGCCGCTTCAGCGGCCGGCATGGGAATGGATTCGGCAGCGGGCGAAGCGGCAGCCGAAGTGGCTGGCGACTCGGTCACCGGCGCATCGCTCGCGGCCGCAGCGGGGGCGGCGGCCTTGGCCGGCCGCGCCGGCTTGGCGGGCTTGGTCGGAGATCCCGGAGCCGCCACGTCCTCGAACAGGCCCTCGGCCTTGGTCACCAGCTCCTGGCGCAGCTGGTCGGTGCGCCAGCGCTGCCAGCCTTCCAGCTCGCCGGCCGCGGCCAGGGCGGCATGGGCCTGCTGGTCCAGCGCGGCATCGACCAGGCGGCCATGTTCCTTCAGGGCCTGGCGCAGCGCGCCGGCGGCGCCGGTGCTGGCCTTGCCGTGGCCCTCGGCCACTTCCTTCTCGAGGCGCTCGATGGCGCCGCGGACCGCCGCCTCAGCCTGGGCCTTGCGCTGCGGATCGACCGGCGCCTTGGGGGCGCGGGCCGGAGCGGCGGCGGGCTCGGGCGGCAGGCCGCGCGCCACGCGCAGCTCGTCGGCCCACACCGGCACCAGCGGCAGCGGCGCGGCCGGGTCGGACTCGGCGGCCTGGGCCTGGGCCAGGGCGGTCTGGAAGGCATCCCACACCGCCTGCAGCTGGGCGCGCGAGGCCTCCAGCTGCGGCGGGAAACGGGCGTCGACGCTGGGCCAGGCGGCGTCCTGCACCAGGGCCTCGGCCTGGGCCTGCCAGGCGGGCACGTCGGCCTGCAGGGCGGCGGCTGCGCCCACCGCGTCCTTCCAGGACTTGGTGGAAAGCACCTCGATACGCTGGGCCAGCAGGACCGCGGCCTCGCGCTGGACCTGCACCCGGTGCTGCAGGTCCTCGATGGCCTTGACCCGGTCGGCCAGGCTGGCCTTGAGCGCGGCCAGGGGCTCGCGGCTCAGGGGCGCGCCGGCCTTGGCGGCGTCGCGCTGCCAGGCCAGGGCGTCGGCAATGTTCAATTTGGCCTGGGCCAGCAGGGCTTCGGCGCGGGCCGCCCATTCGGCGGCGATGGAGGCCTGGTCACGCGAACGGCGCAGCTCGTCGAGGCGCTCGCGCAGCACGCGGGCGGCGCCCTTGTCGCGGGCGGAGAGCTCCTTGAACACCTCCTGCAGGCGCTCGGGAGCCGGATCGGTGGACAGCCACTGGCGCAGGCGGGCAGCGCGTTCGCCGGAAGTGGGGGCGCTGAAGGCGCCGCCGGTCAGGTCGTCGAGGGCCTGGACTTGGGTAGAGAGGGAGGAGCTCACTGAATTGGTTCTTGAAGGCTTGGGCCCGGGCCGAGCCCGCGCCGGGGGGTGGCGGGACAACCGGGGGCAAACCGGTATTTTCGCCGCGAAACCAGGCAAGGGGGCCGAAGTCCGCCTGCGAGGCCCACGAAGCGGTCGCCGAGTGCCCGAGGCGAGGCCTTCCGGGCCCGGCCGGAACCCCCGGCTGACCGCCTGGCTAGCATAAAGATGAGATTCCATATTCTTGACCCGGTATTAAAGAGCTTCCTAGAATCCGCCCGCCCCCACCCGGGGTCCCTGTCGCCGACGGCGATCCCATCACCGGACCCGTCCCCTCCCCCGCTGCCGAATCCGGCCACCTCACAAGGACATGCCATGACAGCGTTCGAAAATTTCCGCGACGGCCTGCGAACTTTCGTAGGCGACGTCGCCCAGGGCTTCTTCGAGATCACCCACAACGGCTTCGCCCTGCTCGGCGTGGTCGTGGTCTTCGTCGCCGCCGCCTTCGCCTTCAAGCCCGAGCTGCGCAGCACCGGGGAAGCCCAGCTCATCTCCTGGCTGCAGGCTCGCCAGGCCGACGCCATGGGCGTCGTGGCCGACCTCACCGGTATCGAGCGCGCCACCGCCACCGATCCCAAGGAGTTGCCCAAGCAGCAGGCTGCCGTGGCTTTTTGGCTGAGCAAGAAGTACCGGGTCGCGCCCGAGCCGCTCAGCGCCCTGGTGGCCGAGTCCTATGAGCTCGGCGCCAAGTACAAGATGGACCCGACCCTGATCCTGGCGGTGATGGCGGTCGAGTCCGGCTTCAATCCCTTCGCCCAGAGCCCGGTGGGCGCCCAGGGCCTGATGCAGGTGATGACCAAGGTCCACGCGGACAAGTACGGCATGTTCGGCGGCAAGCTCGCGGCCTTCGACCCGGTGAGCAACCTGCGGGTCGGGGTGAAGGTGCTGCAGGAGTGCATCGACCGCGCCGGGTCCACCGAGGGCGGCCTGCGTCTGTACGTCGGCGCCGGTCCCGACATCGAGGATGGCGGCTACGTCGAGAAGGTGCTGGCCGAGCACGAGCGCCTCAAGCAGGTGGCCGGCGGGCAGAACGTGCCATTCGCGGCGCGCGTCGCCAAGCCGCCCGAGCCGCTGTCCTGATCCCGGCAGGCGCCTGGGCCGGCCTGCCGCCCGGCCGCTCCCGGGAGCCCCTCGGCTACACTAGGCGGGCACGCGACTGGCGATAGGCGCGGCGGCCCCTGGAACCCCTTTCCACCCGGGCACGCCCGCGTCGACGTGGGTCACCACGGGGGAGCGTGCGCCGGCCGCCGCCGGTTCAGCCGTTCGCCTGGGCAGCCCTGGTCTTGCCAGCCGTCACACCCGGATCCCTCCCGGGTCGACGCCTCGCCGGCCTCCCCAGGGACCCACCTTTGACAGGACTGCCGCCGTGTTCCATCGCAACCACCTCATCGAGCAAACCGACCCCGAACTGTTCGCCGCCATCCAGGCCGAAAATCGCCGCCAGGAAGAGCACATCGAGCTGATCGCCAGCGAGAACTACGCCTCCCCCG
>CAZCTU010000042.1:0-9963 GCA_964501495.1 uncultured Ramlibacter sp. | reverse complement strand
GCACCGCGCTCGACGAGGTGGTGCAGATGATGGGCGGCCTGGCCTACATGACCGGGCCCGAGGGGCGACCCTTGCGCGCGGGCAGCAGCGTCAACGACATCATGGGCGGCATGTTCGGCGCCATCGGCGTGCTGGCGGCGCTGGCCCAGCGCGAGAAGACCGGCCGCGGCCGCGAGGTGCAGAGCGCGCTGTTCGAGAACAACGTCTTCCTGGTGGCCCAGCACATGATGCAGTTCGCGGTCACCGGCAAGCCCGCCGCGCCCATGCCCAGTCGCATCAGCGCCTGGGCGCTGTACGACGTGTTCACCGTGAAGGATGGCGAGCAGATCTTCCTGGCCGCGGTGAGCGACACGCAGTGGCACCTCCTGTGCGAGGAATTCGGCCTGCAGGCCCTGCGCGCCGACACGCGCCTCGTCACCAACAACGACCGGGTGCGCGCGCGCGACTGGCTCATTCCTCAGCTGCGGGAGCACTTCGCGCCCTTTGCCGCGCGCGAGCTGGCCGAACGCTTCGAGCGGGTGGGCCTGCCCTATGCGCCCATCACCCGGCCGCAGGACCTGTTCGACGACCCGCACCTGCTGGCCACCGGCGGCCTGGCGCCCACCACGCTGCCGGCCGACGGCAGCGGCGCGGGCCGCCCGGTGGAGACGCGCACCGCCTTGCTGCCGCTTTCGCTGGACGGCGAACGCCTGGGCCTGCGCATGGACCCGCCCGCCCTGGGCGCGCACACCGAGTCGCTGCTGCAGGAGCTGGGGTACGACGCCGCGGCCATCGAGGCGCTGCGCGAAAAAGGCATCGTCGGCACGCCGGCGGCCTAGGTGATGGCCAGGCGCCGGCCCATCGCGACCACCGCGCCACCCGAGAAGACCGCCAGCACCGCCAGGGCCGGCCGCATGCCGATGCCGTCGGCCAGCGCGCCCAGGCTCGCGGCGCCGACGGCGCCCGCCGCCATGCCGGACATGAACAGCACCGACATGCCGCGGGCCCGCAGGGCATCGGGCAGCCGCAACTGGGCGGCGGTGTTGAGCGCATTGCCCACCCCCATCCAGGCGACACCGCCTGCCAGCAGGGCCAGCGCCGCCACCCAGGTGCGGTCGGTCCAGGCGAGCACGCCCACGCAGGCGGCCATGGCCAGCGCGCCGCCGGTCACCATGCCCTGGTAGCCCAGACGCCGGTGCAGGCCCTGGAGCAGGAAGCCCGCGCCCACCGCGCCGCCACCCAGGCAGGCGAAGAGCGTGGCGTAGGTGCGCGGGTCGCCGCCCCCGATCTCGCGCGACAGCGAGGGCAGCAGGCCAATGAGGGCAGAAGCAGTGAAGAAGAAGAACAGTCCGCGCGTCATGCCGGCCATGAGGCAGGGGTCCTGCCGGATGTGCGCCGGGCCGGCGCGCAGGGCCTGCAGCCAGTCCTCCTGCGCCCGCACGCGCACCACCCGCGTGCCGCCCGCAGGGGCGGCGACGAGCCAGGCCGCCACCAGCGAGAGCGCGGCGCACAGCGCGAAGACCGAGGCGCCGCCCCAGGCCACCACGACCACGCCGGCGATCAGGGGGCCAAGCAGGCGCGAGCTGTTGAGGGCGATGCTGTTCATCGAAATGGCATGCGGCAGCTGCTCGCGTGTCACCACCTCGGGCACCAGCGCGGTGAACATCGGCCAGCGCAGGGCGGTGGCCAGGCTGGTGGCGAACACGGCGGCGAGGAGCAGCCAGGGCGTGAGGCCGCCCACCCAGGCCAGGGCGCAGACGCCGCTCAGGACGAGGGCCGCCCAGACCTGCGCCATCAGGAAGCCGCGCCGACGGTCGATGCGGTCGGCCAGGGCGCCGCCCGGCAGCGAAAAGAGAAAGATGGGCAAGGAGGTGGCGGTCTGGATCAGGGCCACCATGAGCTTGCTGTCGGTCAGCGAGGTCATGAGCCAGGAGGCGGCCAGGTCCGCCATCCAGATGCACAGGTTGGCGATCATCCAGGCCGCCCACAGGGCCGCATAGGAGCGCTGGCGCAGGAGGTGGCCGAGTGCGCCCCGGTCGTCGTCGTGCATCGGACCAGTATGCACGGCGAAGCGGCGCGGACCATCTAGCGCGCGTCTCCCGGGCGACTCGCGCGCAGGAAGTCGGCGAGCCGCCGGGTGGCGACCGGCATGGGGGGCACGTCCACTTCGGGCAGCAGCATGCCCAGGGGCTCATAGGGCAAGGGCTCGGGCAGGCGCAGTGCCACCAGCGCGCCGCTGCGACAGGCATGGGCCAGCACCGAACCGGGCACCAGCGTGAGCAGGTCCTGCTGCTGCAGCATCGCCCCTGTCATGGCGGACACCCGGGTAATCAGCGGGCTCACCGTGAGCCGCAGCGCGTGCGCCTGCGCCAGGCTCTCGAGCCGGTGGCGGGCCAGCGCGTCGACCGGCGGCACCAGCCAGGTCTGGTCCTGCAGGTCCTGCCAGCGCAGGCGGCGCTTGCGCGCTAGCGGGTGCTGCGGCCCGCAGACGACCTCGAAGGTGTCGGGCTGCAACGGCTCGAAGCGCCAGCCCTGGGGTGGCACCGAACTCTCGCGGCCCAGGCCCAGGTCGATCTCCTGGCGCCCCACCGCCGCGAGCTGGTCGGCCCACTCCAGCTCCTTGAGCTGCACCTGCACCCCCGGGTGGCGCGCATGAAAGGCCGGCAGCGCCTGCAGCAGCAGGCCGTTGATGGCGGCGGTGCTCGCGCCCACCCGCACCACGCCCTGGCCCAGGGCGGCGCGGTCGGCCACCGCCTCGGCGGCGGCGTCGATGCCACGCAGGGACTGGCGCACCATGGGCATCAGGTCGCGGCACACCTCGGTGGGCAGCACGCCGCGCGCATGGCGGTGGAACAGGGGCGTGCCAAGCCAGCCCTCCAGGTCCGCCAGCAGGCGGGTGACCGCGGGCTGGGTGAGGCCCATGGCGCTGGCGGCGCGCTGCACGCTGCCCAGTTCGACCAGCATGGCCAGGGCCTGCAGGTGGCGAAAGCGCGCCTTGAGCAGCAGGCGGGTGCGCAGGACCAGGGCCGAGGTCGACATATGTGAATCCGTGATGGGTAATGCGCTGATTTTATTGGCCGTTTATGGCTCGCCTGACCACAATGGCCCCCAAGAACAACCCTCGAGGAGACACGCATGCACCCCCTGATGCAACGCCGCCAGCTGCTGGCAGGCGCCGCCGCCCTGGCGGCCAGCCCCCTGTCGGCCTGGGCCCAGGCCTACCCCAGCCGCCCGGTAAAGCTCGTCGTCGGCTCATCCCCCGGGGGCCCGACCGACTTCACCGCCCGTGTGGCAGCCGACCAGCTGGCGCAGGCGGTCGGCGGCAGCTTCGTCGTCGACAACAAGCCGGGCGCGAGCGGCATGCCGGCGGCCGAGGCGGTGGCGCGCGCCGCCGCAGACGGCCATACCCTGCTGGTCTCCGGGGCCACCGCGATCACGGTCGTTTCGCACATGGGCGCCAAGCTCAATTACGACCCGATGAAGCAGCTGGTGCCGGTGACGATGCTGGGCGCCGGCGCCTACGTGCTGGCCGTGCACCCGTCGGTGCCGGCGCGCAACCTGCGTGAACTGATCGCCCTGGCCAAGGCCAAGCCCGACGGCATGAGCTACGCCTCCGGCAGCGTGGGCTCGGGCAGCCACCTGTGCACCGAGCTGTTCTGCCGCCAGGCTGGGATCAAGATCACGCAGATCCCCTACAAGGGCGACGCGCCGGGCTTCACCGACCTCATGGCGGGCCAGGTGCAGATGCACTTCGTCGCCCCCAACGTGGCCCTGGCCGCGGCCAAGGAGGGCCGGGTGCGGGTGATCGCGGTGACCTCGGCCGAGCGGCTGGCGCTGTTCCCGGATGTGCCCACCATGGCCGAGGACCTCAAGGACTTCGAGTACCTGGGCTGGGTGGGCCTGTTCGCCACCGGCGGCACGCCGCAGGCGGTGATCGATGCCCTGGCCGGTGGCTGGAAGAAGGCGCGCGCCGGCGCGCCGGTGAAGGAGAAGCTGGGCGGCCTGGGCATGATGGCCCCCGACCGCCTGACCGACCGCGCCGCCGCGACGCGCTTCATCCAGCAGGACAACCAGCGCATGGGCGAGCTGATTCGCGCGCTGGGCCTGACCATGAACGGCTGACCCCGGTGGGCGCAATGAAGTTCGAGGACCTGCAGCCGCGGGCCTGGCAGCTGCCGAACGGCGTCGAGCTGCACACGGTACGGGCGGGCCAGGGTCCGACGATGGTGCTGATTCACGGCGCCATGGGCGACTGGCGCGGCTGGGGCGGGCAGTGGCCGGTGCTCACGCGCCAGTTCGACTGCATCGCCTACAGCCGCCGCTACAGCCACCCCAATCGCAACGACATGCCCTCGCCGGACCACGGCGCGCTGCACGAGGCCGAGGACCTGCGGCTGCTGCTCGCGGCGATGGACATCCGCGAGCCGGTGATCCTGGTGGGCAGCTCCTACGGCGGCTTCGTCGCCCTGGCGCTGGCCACGCGGCACCCGGACCTGGTGCGGGCCGTGGTGGCGGTGGAGCCGCCGATGATGAAGTACGCCGAGCGCAGCGAACGCGGCGCCGCGGTGGCCCGGGCCTTCCGGCGCGAGGTGATCGAACCGGCGCGGGTGGCCTTCGCCGCGGGCGAGGACCTCAAGGCCTCTCAGATCATGACCGCCGGCATCGGCGGCTCGGGCGCTCCCCCGGCGGGCAGCGCGGCGATGGAACGGCGCATGCAGAACATGCGGGCGATGAAGATGCTCAATCTCTCCAGCGACGAGTTCCCCTGGATCTCGCCGGAGGAACTGCAGTCTCTGACGATGCCGGTGATGCTGCTCTCGGGCGGCCACACGCCGCCGGTGCATGCGGCCATCTTCGAGGCGGTGTGCGAGGCCATGCCCGCGGCCCGTGCGCACAAGGTGCCTGGCAGCGGCCACTCGGTCTCGCGGGACCAGCCCCAGGCCTTCAATACCCTGGTGCTGGACTTTCTGGCGAGCGAGGGGCTGGCGGCGGTGCCTGCGTGATCGTCACTGCAGCCTGAAGCTGGCCGGCGGCTGCGGGGATCAGTCGTCCTCGCCCGGCCCCGGGTCGTCCCACCCGAGCAACTCGGACAGTCGGCGCACCACCCAGCGGCCCTCGTGCGGCAGCACCGGCGAGCCATCCCCCTGGAGCCCGCGCAGGATGCGGTCGACCACGTCGGCCTCGGTCACGCCGAGGCGGTGCAACATCTCCGAGGCTTTCTCGGTGAGCATCTGCGAGAGGTCCTCGCACAGTTCGTAGCGCTCCTGCAGTTCGGCCCGCGACACCGACAGGCGGCCGGTGGGGGTGGCGTAGATCTCGGAAAAGGAGGCGGGCACCTCGAGCTGGTTGTCGTCCATGGTCTTGGCCATCAGGCCCGGAAATCAAGCCCTGTATTGTGCGTGCGCGCTGAAAGCCGCCGCCGTCTGGGCGATATCGGCCGCGGCAAGTCCTGCACGCCGCGCCTGGTCCTGCCACCCGTCGACCGCCGTCAGAACCTCTTCGACGACGGTCCGGGCCTGCGCCGCGTCAAGCCCATAGAACGGCGCGGTTGCCAGCACGGTCACCAGGTCCGGCCGGTTGTCGGTGTCGTCGATGTTGAGGACATGGTCGGCCTTGTCGGCATCCGGATTCAGGTCGAATGCCGGCGCCAGGCGCCAGCCTTGCGCGCCCAGAATGAAACCGTGGTTGCGCAGATGGTCGTCCCGGTTTCCGACCGCCACGTTGAAGGCGACGCGCCGGAACAACTGGGCCAGGTCCGCCGACGCCTGCGGGCCATCGCCCTGCGCCCGCAGGAACTGCGCGAGCTCCAGGTAACTGCTGCCTTCGCTGCGCGACTTGCGTAGCAAGGTCATGGCCGAGGCGTAAAAACGCCGGACAGCACCCGTCCGATCAAAGCGCTGCACGCAGAAGGTGTGGAAGTCGTTATTCAGGCGCAGCGACTTCGCGGGCGCCACATCCAGGCCCGCACGGCGAGCCATCCCGTGCACCAGGTGCTCCCAGGCCCCGACGTCCCGGTCATCGTCACGGGCCGGGAACTTGGCGATCCACAGTGAGCCGTCGGTGTCGGTGAAGTTGGCCTTGGGTCGCGCGCCGCCCAACGATGCCCCGGGCGCCACCAGAACGGCGAGCCACTTGCGCAGGGCGTCCAGGTCCTCCTGCCGACGACCACTGAGTTCGAAGGCCACGGCCTGCAGCTCCCGCAGGCTGGTCACCGGGGGTGCGGCCAACGCCTCGTCCGCGAGGAACTGCCCGGTACCGGCCAGGCGGAAGCGCAGTGCGCCCTGCCGCGTGAGGTCTTGCACGCCCAGCAGGTAGTCCCAGGCATGCAGGGTGCGCGGCGTGCGCGCCTGGTCCTTGGCCTGCAGCGCCTCGCGGCGCTTCATCAGCGTCTGGCCCCAGCGATCAGGGGAGGAGTCCAGAAAGATCCCGAAATTGCCCAACTCGGGCTTGGGAAAGAAAGGCTGGTCGTCGAGCGAGAGGTCCGGGTCGAGCGAGAAGGCGCGCGGATCCGACAGCCACGCGGGCGCGTAGCGGAAGCGAACCTGGCCGCGATCGTGCGAGAGCGTGCCGACCTGGCAGGCGGGACCCAGGTCGCAGTCCAGCCAGACCTCCAGGGATGGCGCCGCGCCACTCACCGATGCCTCACTGGCGTCGCCGTCGCCCCGGCCACGGCAGTGGCCTGGGGGGCAGCCTGGGAGCGCGGGCGTGTCGGGGCCGCCTTCACCAGCGCCAGGTCCTGCAACTTGCGACCGACCTTGTCGTCGGCGGCCAGGGACTCGATGTCGCCCTCCAGCCCGAGGACGGCCAGCACCCGCAAATAGGTGCCCAGCGTGGCGCCCGGGTCGCCCGCCTCCGCCTTGTAAAGCGACGTGCGCGAGATGCCGGCCCGCTGGGCTACGACGGCGCTACTCAATTTGCGTCGGAGACGGGCGAGCCTGAGCCGCTCGCCCAATCCGGCGAGCAGGCGCTGTTCCTGCGGAAAAACAAGGGGCGGCTTGCTGGGCATGGCGCCATTATGGACATTTATTCAACTAATTGTCCATAATGGCTGACAATTGGGGCTGGGGCCTCACCCTCCCGCGCGAGGCGGGAGCACCAGCACCGCGCGGAAATCGTTCACGTTGGTGAAGGTCGGCCCGGTGACCACGAGGCCGTCCACCGCGCTGAAGAACCCGTAGGCGTCGTTGCGCGCCAGATGAGCCCCGATCGACAGCCCCTGCGCCCGGGCCCTCGCCAGGACCGGCGGTCCGACCCAGGCGCCGGCGTTGTCCTCCACCCCGTCGATGCCGTCGGTGTCGGCGGCCAGGGCCCAGATCGCGGTGGCCGCTGCTGCATCGGCGCCTGGGTCTGCGGCCTCGAGCGCCTGCGCGAAGCCGAGGCAGAACTCGCCGGCCCGCCCGCCCCGCCCCTTGGGCGCGCCGGGAGGCTGAGGCTGCACGGTCACCGTGGTCTCGCCCCCGGAGAGGATCAGGCAAGGCGCAGAAACAGGTGCGTCCCCCAGGCGCGGGTGGGCGCCCTGCCCTCGCAGCGCGGCGAGGGCCAGCTCGGCATGCGTACCGCCGACCTCGCGCGACTCCCCCTCGAGGTCGTCACCCAGCACATGGACCGCAAGGCCCACCGCCCGCGCCGCCTCGGCCGCGGCCTGCAGCGAGGCCATGGGCGCGGCCACCATCTCGAAGCGCGCGTTGGCAAAGGCGGCGTCACCGGGCTTGGGCGACTCCCCCTTGCCGCGCTCCAGCTGCCGGCGCACCGGCGCGGGAATGTCGATGCGGTAGCGGTCCAGGATCTCCAGCGCGTCGGCACAGGTGCTGGGGTCGGGCACGGTGGGTCCGCTGCCGATGACGGCCGGGTCGTCGCCCGGCACGTCGCTGATCGCCAGCGTGACCAGACGCGCCGGGGCGCAGGCGGCGGCCAGGCGGCCGCCCTTGATCTGCGACAGGTGCTTGCGCACGCAGTTCATCTCGCCGATGTGCGCGCCCGAGAGCAGCAGCGCGCGGTTGATCCGCTGCTTGTCCTCGAGGGTGAGGCCCTCGGCCGGCGCGGTGAGCAGGGCCGACGCGCCGCCGGACATCAGGCACAGCACCAAATCGTCGGCGGTGAGGCCCTGCAGCACCGCGAGCATCTCGGAGGTCGCTGCCAGGCCGGCGGCGTCGGGCACCGGGTGAGCGGCTTCGCGTACCGCAATGCGCGCGGGCAGGTCCGTCGGGCGGGGCGGTGTGTGGTCGTAGCGGGTGATGACCAGCCCCGACAAGGGCGCGTCATGCGGCCAATGCGCCTCCACTGCCTGGGCCATGGCAGCCGCGGCCTTGCCCGCGCCGATCACCACCGTGCGGCCTTTCGGCGGCGCCGGCAGGTGGGGCAGCAGGCAATGGGCGGGCGAGGCGCGGTCCACCGCGACCCGGTAAAGAGCGCGCAGAAAATCAAGAGGATGTGCCGAAGGGTCAGGCAGGTTCATCATGCAGAGACCCTCGAACGGGCGGATGCGGGCCGCAAGGCGACGCGCGCAAGGCTGGGGGTGGGCATGCGTGCATGGTAAGCGCCCTGCCCTCCCCTGCCCCCTCACTCCAGAGTGACCTTGGCGTCCTTGACCAGCTTGGCGAAGCGCTCGGTGTCGTCCTTGATCTGACGCGCCATCTGGGCCGGCGTGTTGCCGATCGGGTCGGCGCCGATCTCCTCCATCTTCTTGCGGAAGTCCGGCGAGGCGACGATGCGTGCGATCTCGCGGTGGAGGCGCTCGACGACCGGCGCCGGGGTGGCGGCAGGCGCCAGCACGCCGAACCAGGTGCCCAGGTTGAAGCCCTTGAGGCCGGCCTCGTCCAGGGTGGGCACGTCGGGCAGCGCGGGCGAGCGTTTGGCTGTCGTCACCGCCAGGGCGCGCAGCTTGCCGGCCTTGACGTGGGGCAGCACCGGGGTGACGGTGTCGAAGGACATCTGGATCTGCCCCCCGAGCAGGTCGGTGGTGAGCGGCCCGCTGCCCTTGTAGGGGACGTGCAGGATGTCCACGCCGGCCATGCTGCCGAACTGCGCGCCGATCAGGTGCTGGGCGGTGCCCGCGCCGTTGGAGCCGAAGGCGAACTTGCCCGGTTGCGCCTTGGCCTGGGTCACCAGTTCCTGCACGCTCTTGGCCGTCACGCCCGAGCCGACCACCAGCACGTTGGGCACCTGGGCCACGATGCTGATGGGAGCCAGGTCTTTCTGGAAGTCATAGGGCAGCTTGCGATAGGCGCTGGTGGCGATGGTGTGGTGCACCGCGCCCATGAGGAGGGTGTAGCCGTCGGCCTTTGCCTTGGCAACGAAGTCGGCACCCAGCGTGGCTCCCGCACCGGGCTTGCTTTCGATGATGACCGGCTGCCCGAGGGCGGTGGACAGTTCCTGGCCGACGGCGCGTGCCAGCACGTCGGTGGTGCCGCCCGGGGCAAAGGGCACAACCAGCGAGATCGGCTTGGACGGCCAGGCCTGGGCCCAGGCACCGGGCGCAGCCAGGGCCAGCGAAGCGGCGGCCAGGCCCGCCTTCAGCAGCAGGCGGCGGGAAGGAAATGCAGTTCGAATGCGCATGTTGTCTCCTGTGTCGAAGGAAAGGAGGCGGCCGGGCCTTCTGCGGGCGTGGATTGCCGTGCCACCGGGTGGGGCGAGGGATCGTTCAGCCGGCGCGCAGCGCCTCGCAGACCGCGCGGGTCACGTCGCTCGTGCGGGCCTTGCCTCCCAGGTCGCCGGTGTGCAGGGCCGGGTTGGCGGTGACGGCCTCGACCGCCTTCATCAGGCGGGCGGCGGCGGCGGTTTCGCCCAGGTGCTCAAGCAGCATCACCACCGACCAGAAGGTGCCAACCGGGTTGGCCAGGCCCTTGCCCATGATGTCGAAGGCAGAGCCGTGGATCGGCTCGAACATCGAGGGGTAGCGGCGCTCGGGGTCGATGTTGCCGGTGGGCGCGATGCCCAGGCTGCCCGCCAGCGCGGCGGCCAGGTCGCTCAGGATGTCGGCATGCA